>NZ_JBEPWZ010000326.1:0-3149 GCF_041642155.1 Fodinibius sp. | reverse complement strand
AATCGTCATAAAAAATACGCTCCTGTTCTCTTTTTTATCGGTGGATTTATCTGGGATAGCCTCACGCTGGGACGTATTGATGGCTGGTACAGCAATACGGTGCTGTTTTTATATCTGATAGGCCTAACCATCTGCCTTTATATTTTCAATTTGGTTGACGACAATCACTGGGATGGCACCTTTCTCAAACCCTACCAGGAGTATGCTCCTCTGGCTGTCCAATTCTTTTTAGGGGGACTTTCAAGCGCTTATGTCATCTTCTTTTTTCAGAGTGTCAGCCTCACCAAAACCGTGGTCTTTTTTCTTATTTTAGTCGTGCTTTTGCTGTCCAACGAGTTGCTCAAACACCGCATTTCCAACAAGTACCTGCAGTTTGGGGCGTATCTTTTTGTGACCTTTACCTTTTTTACTTTTTTTCTTCCCATTCTTATTGGACAGATGAGTACGAGAATCTTCCTTATTTCGGGACTGCTGGGATTAAGCTGCACCGCGTTTTTAGTCGCTTATCTTTATTTTAGAAGTCCCTCTACCCGCACCGAAATAAATGGATGGAAGATTACGGGCTTATTGCTGGCCATTTATCTGTTTATTAACGGCTGCTACTATTTCAACCTGATTCCCCCGGTCCCCATGTCACTGCAATCGGGAATGCCGGCCTATAATGTTCAAAAAACAGATGGTTCCTTCGAAGTTACGTATGAAAAGCCGAATACCCTGTACCGCATCTGGGAGACCCATAGCCAAACGTTCCATTACACCGAGGACGACACTGTTTTTGTCTACACCTCCATCTTTGCTCCCACCGATCTCAAGAAATCGGTCCAGCATGTCTGGCAAGGGCTGGACCCCGGCACCAACAGCTGGCAAACCAGCGACACCATAAGCTACGAGGTTATAGGAGGACGCAAAGGAGGGTTTCGGGGATTTACCTATAAAACCAATATCCACCCCGGCCACTGGCGCGTGAATGTGACCACCACAGAGGGGCTTGTGTTGGGATCCATTGGCTTTGAAGTGGTTCGCGACAGTACGTTTGACAGGTCGGAATTGACCACGCAAATATTTAATTAACAATCAAAGTCTCAATTCTCCTTAAAAACCCTTATATTCGGTGTACATTCTAAGAACAAAAAAACTGATAGTATTTTGCCTAAAGTAAAAAACGGTGACACCGTAAAAGTACACTACACTGGAAAGTTAACTGAAGACGGAACTGTTTTTGACAGTTCCCGCGAACGCGAGCCGCTTGAATTTACGCTGGGAGAAGGACAATTAATCCCCGGTTTTGAAGAAGCCGTTATCGGTATGGAAGAAGGCGAGGATACTACTATCGAGCTTTCCTCTGAAGATGCCTACGGTGAGCGGCGCGAAGATTTGGAACTCGAAGTTTCAAAAGATGATCTGCCCGACAACATAGAACCGGAAGAGGGCATGCAGCTACAGATGCAACAGCAGGAAAACGGACAGGCTATTCCTGTTCAAATTACGTCTGTAGAAGATGAATTTGTTAAGCTTGATGCCAACCACCCGCTGGCTGGCCAGGACTTAACCTTCGATATTGAGCTCGTTGAGCTGAAAAGCTAACCATGAGCCTCAATTTATTTTATTGTAAAAGCCTGGATTCGGGAACCCGAGTCCGGGCTTTTTTATATGCAAGGAGGTCCGATCACACATATTTCAAAGCCTTCTGTCACTTCATTTTGTCATTGGCTTGGCGAACAGTCCGCAGCAGATCTGACATCTGACTGTCACTTCTCTAACGGACCGGGTTTTCATACCAAACGACCCCCAGTCCATCCCCCTCTTCATTTTCATCATTGGTTAGTATGTCGAGATCCCCATCGGCGTCCAGGTCAAGCAGGTTGACCAGGTCGAATTTCCGCCCTTTCAGGGAACCGGCCTTGTAAAACGTCCAGTCCCCGCCGAACGGATCATCCCGGTATGCCCCCCAGATGACGCTGTATTTTCCGTGCTCTTTATATTCCTCGTAGGGCAAAGACGCAACTGCTCCGCGTTCTTCAAAGGAAAGAACAATATCGGGATTACAATCCAGATCCATATCCCCTGCAGCCACCGCCTTGCCCCGCGATCCGGCCCAATCCGGGTATGCTATGTGATGCTCCTTCCACCGGCTGCCCGAATCCCGCCGTTGTTCAAACAACGTCAGGTGAGCGGTTAGATCCGGGACGATAATATCCTTCAGCCCATCACCGTTGAGGTCCGCCCACTCCAGGAACATCGGCTCCCCCTCATCCACCCCGATCATGTGAGATTCCCACTCAGCGTAGAAATCCGGCGCAGCGGGACCCGGATTTTCCAGCCAGCGGACGCCCGTTTGCGTACTGAACTTTCGGTCTGATATCAGCAGGTCACGGTGCCCGTCTCCATTCATATCGGTAACTTTGATAGACATAATCCACCCTGCCCTGCTTAGCGGATGGAATCGCCACGCCGAAACATCACGCGGATGTTCCGGAGCTTCCAACCAGCCTACCAGGGCCCGGTCATCACCCTCCTCCCCCCTCTTTCTCTTCGAACCGATAATGATATCCCGTCCATGCTGCCGGTCCATGTCCGCCGGCACGGCAAACATCCATGCGCTCCGTCCCGCTGCCGCCGGCACCGGCTGCGATTGCCACTGATCCGGATCCAGATAATCATCCGCCTCATCCGGTGCCCAGTGGAACACAATCGCATTTGTATTTCCCTCGGAAGCGGTAACCACATCCATTATGCCATTGCCATCCAGATCCATAAACAGCGCATCCTCCACATCCGGGGAAGGCAGGGTTACATATTCCCATGACTGAGCCGTATCGACCCGGTCTTCCCCGGGATTGATATAAATACGTGTTTTACCGCCCTCCTCAAAACCACTTACCAGGTCCGGAAAGCCATCCCCGTTCACATCAGCCCGTTTTACGCCGTCGGACCCCGACAGAGGATACTCATCTATGGAATGCATCGGCCAGGGCCGGCGGTCGTAAATTGCGCGGTTTGGATCGGATATGGGGGTGCAATCGCTATCGTTGTCAGACTTTCGCGCATATTCAGACGAGAGGAATGGAGCGTCCGTGTCCGTCGTATGGGAAACAGACTGGCCGGACGCTGCAGCAGGCGCCAGGCACAGCGAGAGTATCACCAGGGCG
>NZ_JBEPWZ010000325.1:0-3163 GCF_041642155.1 Fodinibius sp. | reverse complement strand
GTGAGTGATAGTTTGCCCTGTACCGCTTCCGGCATCCAGGAGGGAGCTGCTGTCAATAGCGATTCCCGATGAACGAATGGCCTCTAAAGGCAGGTTGGTGGATTTATTGGGACCGTTTTACGGTAACCCCGCAAATCGCGTTCTGCTTTTTGTGCTTTATATGAGTTGCCGGCATCCCGGCAATGTCCACAGCAGCTCATCGTCTCTTTCGATAACCGACTTGGCATACGGACAGAATGGAATTATTTTTAATTTTGATATTAACAACCCTTCTAACTATCCTTAAGCGTGTTTACCTATAGTACACATAATGTCAACAGGTTTTTGGCCCATCTAATATTGTTGGGAAGCCTTTTCTGTATTTTTTTTGGACAGGGGCTTCATATCCATTCGATTTCCCTGCATGTTGAGGATTATTTTGGTATCCATGCTCATATTCACGCACATAAAAGTCATGATGGGCCGATACAGGATGATGATAATGGAGAGGAAGATAATCACCAACATGAGGTCAGCACGTCCTCTGATATTATTGGAACTCTGACATCCCCATATCAGTTGAGGCCGGACACACAGCCGTATGTAGTTCATGGGGTTGATACTGAACACAATTCCGTCAATCCAAGGTTTGAGCAGTCTTCAACATTTTTTGGCTTACCGCCGCCGAGGCCGGTAGCCCACCAATATCACCTCTCTTCTTTTTCCCGCCGTGGCCCTCCTATAGCCTGACTTATCCCTATCAGGGACTTCCCTTCCTAACTGTACACTCAAATTATAATTTAACCACCATGAACAGGTATATCCGGTGGACGCTATTGCTGGTAATCTTTCCTGTGATAGTCTATTCGCAACCAACTTCTATTTCACTCGAAGAAGCCGTAGAGCTTTTTAAGCAGAACAGTCTCCAGCAAGAGTTGGCAAGGTATGACCGGTTGCGCAAGCAGGGAGAAACGGTGCACTACAAATCGTATCCCAATCCAGAGATCAGTATTAACCGGGAACAGCTCAATGCCGGACCTGTTGATTATCAGGAAACGACTTATATGCTGTCCCAGCCTATTGAACTATTGGGACAGCCTTTCCTGCGTAGCCAAAGCGCTTCCAAATCCAAAAAAGCCGCCGAACTTCAATTTGAAAATGACCGGTTGCAATTGGTGACGCAAGTGAAATCGCTATATGCAGAATATTGGCAGCTGTCGGAGAAACTGGACGTCTACAACGGTGCACTGGAAATTATTCAGAAGGCGCGCGAATCAGCAAAAGCACGACAAGAGGAGGGTACCTTTTCTGGATTGCAGGTGCAGCGATTTAATGTGGAGCTCAGCCGATACAGAAAACATCGCGACGAGGTTAAACTGGATCTGCAACAAACCGGGAACCGGCTCGCCAGCTATCTTTTTGCAGGGGAAGACCCGGAAACTGAAAATCAACCATCAGATAGCTTAACTGTAACTCCTGTTGGACTTCAAGAGGAAGCTGTTGTTCAGTATGCCTTGGAAAATCGAGCGGACTTGAAAGCCTTGAAAGAACTGTCGGATGCTTCGAAGCTACGGTATAAAGTAGAAAAGCGGGATCGCCTGCCCCATCTGAATGTAAATGTTGGATATAAAGAACAATCAGATGGAGCAGAAGGATTTGTCATCGGTGGCTCTGTCAAGGTACCAATTTTTAGTCAGAATCGCGGAAATGTGATCATGACAAAAGCCCAAAGCCAGTCCCGGCAAACTGAGCTGATACTTAAACGACAAGAAGTGCGCAACCAAGTGGAAACGGCCTACAGTCGTGTTCAGCTTGTTATGGACCGATGGCACTCTATGCAAGAAAACACGGTTCAACTGTCTATGCTGGAAGCGGCCCGTGCTGCTTACCGGGAGGGTCGGTACTCGCTTGTTGAGCTGCTCGATGCCACCAAGGCATATGTAGATGGACAGACGATGATCTACGAGACCATAGCGGAATACAATCAAGCACTTTTTGAACTGGACGCCAAAACTGCAGGACGAATTTCTAACGCTCAAAACAACTAATATTATGATGAAACGCATACTTCTTATCCTATCGATCGCAGCTGGATTAACCATAACGGGATGTGGTTCGGATGATTCCGGACACAGCCACGGCGAGGGGGCCGACCATAGCCACGAAACCGAACAGCATGCCGATGATGATATGAATACAGATCACCAGCAGGCAGCCGAGGAGGGCCATGATCACTCTGAGGGTGAAGATGGACATTCCCACTCCGGGGAAAATACGCACTCTCATGAAGGTGAAGAATCCGGTGTAATGTTGGGACCGGGAGAAACCTACGATGAAGTCCGAAAGGGTATCCGCCTGACCTTGTCTTATAGCAGTGAAAACAGCTCTTTCACCGGCACGGTAGAAAACACCACCCAGGATGCGCTGCCACCGGTATCGGTTGGAGTTGAATTGTCAAACGGAACGGAGCTTGGCCCCACCATCCCGTTCGATCTTGCTGCCGGAGAAAGCCAGTCCATTGAACTGGATACAGCCGGGGAAACCTTCGACAGCTGGAGGGCCCATTCTGAAATGGGGAGTGGCGGGCATAACCATGGTGAAGACAGCGACCATGAGCTCCACAATTAATGGCGGATCGCGCAGCATTATTTAACCCAAAAATCCAAAGATCAATGAAACGTTTAATCATACTCTTATTCGCAGCAACCGGGCTTTTGATCGCCGGGTGCAATTCCGGTGATGAAGATCACAGCCACGGCGAAGGAGCAGACCATACCCACGAGCAGCCGGCCGGGCAAACCCCACAGGAACAAACGCACGAACAGGAGGAGGATCAGCACGAACACGATCAGGAAAACGCTTCTCAAGGGAGTTCGGTGCAACCTGAGGGCAGCGGGGCCGTGACCCAATGGACGGATGAAACCGAACTCTTCATGGAATATCCGGAAATCATCGTCGGCCGGGAAGCCACTTTTGCGGTACATCTGACCCGGCTTTCCGATTTCAGCCCTATCGCCAACTCTGAGGTATACTTTACGTTCCGCTCGGATAACGGCACTGAGATCTCGAGAAGGGAAACCGAAGTACAGACAGCCGGTATTTACGGACCTGACATGACATTTGAACACGCGGGACGGTATGACCTAACCATCGAGATTTACGGCATGGTCAACGACACGATACA
>NZ_JBEPWZ010000324.1:0-3200 GCF_041642155.1 Fodinibius sp. | reverse complement strand
AGAATTTTTGACTGTTATATACCTGCATGTCTGACAAAAAAATCCGTTCTTAAAGTCTTTTAATTTTTAATATCTGATTATTATTTAATTTATGATTCGCAATGTTCTCTCACTGTTCTTTATCCTTTTTCTTCCTGTCATAATATCGGCCCAGTCGATTAACGTTGCAGTTACGCCGGCTACAACGGGCAATGGTTCTTCGGTCTTTTCACTGGCCAATGGCGCTGTCGTTGAGCTCGAATCCGGGCAAATCCGTTTTCCCGATTCCGGACTCACCTCCAATTTTGCCGCTGTGGGCGTTTCGCCCGATCGAACCGTCGTAAGCCTGCTGGATAATGTGGAGGGCAGGGCAGAGGTTACCTTACTGAATGCCAGGGGCGATACGCTGAATAAATATACTTCTATCGCTTTGGGCTCAAATGACCCGTCTTTGTCTGTATATCCCACGAACGCGGGACACCTGCTGCTTCGCAATAATATTATGAATTTTACCTTTCACGACGAGCTGGGAGAGATCGGGACCAACATATCAAACGGAAGCAGTACGCAGCAGGGAGAGACTATTTCCGAGCTCGTGACGAATCCAGGCCATGAGACGTTCATCATCTATACCACAAAAATTAAGTCGGGCGGTACGGTCGGCTCAAAAGTTCAGATGATTGATACCGATAAGCAGCTACGGCAAATCTTTCAGAGCGATGACCGGTATATCGAAGATCTTAAGCTTTCGTATGACGGAAATATGATTACGGTCGTGACGGCGGCTGACGGCACGCACGACCGGGTGACTGTTATGGACAAATATGGGAATGAGATTAATACCATTGTTTCAGAGGAGGAACTGGTGGGTGCGAATTTAGCGGATAACGGGAAATATCTCACCTTGTTTTCGGACACCAGGATCCGGGTTTACAACCTGTTGAATGGAGAAAATATGGGCAGCACCAGCCTGCAGCAACCGGTTTTTATGGCTGATTATTTTTCGGAGGATGATATGCTGCTTATTATCAGCGGGTATTATTCATCCTCTTCCGAGGATCTTAACAATATTGAAGTCAAGGCGGTTGATCTGGCCAGGCGGGATATTGTCAGCGAAAGCTTTTCGGAAGTGCTACGTTTTCATGAGGTATTTACGCCGGAAATAAGAAGAATATCATCCAACAAGTATCAATTGGTGGGAGCCAATAAGGAGCTGAGCATAGAGGTGGCTTTTTAGCGAAGAAGCGGGAGTTCCCTTTTCTTTGAACTCGTAAGGTTCTTATTACAACAAAGCCTTTGCAAATCTTCCTTATCGGCATCAGGGTGAGTTGTAGGGACTCCTTATATTATTGAGAATAAGAAAAATAAAAAAGGCCTCCACCGGGAGGCCTTTTTGTTTAATTAATTTTCAGCCGATTGTTTCAGGTCAGTGAATAAAGGCTATGCCTTGGCTTGGGATGGTGATTCCTTGTTCTCAGAACTGTTCTTCTCATCACCACCATTATTGCTGTCGTCGCTATCCCCGCTCTCCTCTGATTCAGCCTTGCTGCCTTCGACAGCGGCCACGGCGTCATCATCTCCCTCAATCCAGTCGAACGTTAATCCATCGCGGGAGTCGTTCATCTTGATCTTTATTTTTGATCCCTCGGGATGTTCGGATTCAAGCAATTCTTCTGCCAGCGGTTCTTCCACATATTTCTGAATGGCTCGTTTCAGGGGGCGTGCACCATATTTCTGGTCGAACCCTTTGTCGCTGATGAAATCTTTGGCGCCCTTGGAGACCTCAACCTCATAGCCGAGTTCACGAATGCGTTTAAAGAGATCATCCGAGAGCAGATCGATAATTTGGAAAATATCTTCCTTCTCGAGGGCACGGAAGGTGATGACATCATCAATACGATTGAGAAATTCCGGATTGAAGACCTTCTTCAGGGCATCCTGAATGGTTGATTTCATCTTCTCATAATCAAAGCTGCTGTCGCCGGATGAAAAGCCGATACCCTGACCGAGATTACGGATATCCCGGGCTCCGATATTGGAAGTCATAATAATGATCGTATTGCGAAAGTCGACCTTGCGTCCCAGGCTGTCGGTAAGGATACCGTCGTCGAGCACCTGCAGCAATATATTGAACACATCCGGATGCGCTTTTTCAATCTCATCCAGGAGTACCACACTGTAGGGCTTGCGACGCACTTTTTCGGTAAGCATGCCGCCTTCTTCGTAGCCCACATAGCCGGGAGGAGCCCCCACCAGCCGTGATACGGAGAACTTCTCCATATACTCACTCATGTCGATACGGATCAACGCATCTTCCTTGTCAAAAAGGTAGCGCGCCAGCACTTTGGCCATTTCCGTCTTGCCGACGCCCGTCGGACCCAGGAAGATAAACGACCCGATGGGCCGCGTCGGATCTTTGAGTCCCGCCCGGGTGCGTTTGATAGCTTTGGTAAGCTTGACAATGGCTTCGTTCTGGCCAATAATTTGTCTGGAAAGTTCTTCTTTCATCTTGACCAGCTTCTTGCTTTCGCTCTGGCTGATTTTACTGACGGGGATGCCGCTCATCATACCGACGACTTTGGCTACGTCATCTTCTTCAACATCATAGATTATTTCTTCCGACTCTTTCTCCCATTCTTTCTGGGCCTGTTCGAGTTCGTCCGTCAGACGTTTTTCCTTGTCACGAAGCCGGGCCGCTTCTTCAAAACGCTGCTTTTTGACCATGCCGTTTTTCTCCTTGCTGGTCTCTTCGATCTCTTCTTCGAGGTCGATGATATGCTGGGGCACGTGGATGTTTGAGAGGTGAACACGTGCGCCGGCCTCATCTAACGCATCGATAGCCTTGTCCGGCAGAAAATGATCGGTCACATACCGATCGGTCAGTTTTACACAGGCTTCAATAGCTTCCTTCGAATAAGCAACACTATGGTGTTGTTCGTACTTACCTTTGATTTGACTAAGAATTTCGATGGTTTCTTCCGGTGTTGTCGGATCCACCATAATTTTCTGGAACCGCCGTTCAAGAGCCCCGTCTTTTTCAATGTGCTGGCGATATTCATTGAGCGTCGTCGCTCCGATAGCCTGGACTTCTCCACGGGCCAGCGCCGGCTTCAGCATGTTAGACGCATCCAGCGAGCCACTGGCTCCGCCGGCTCCCACGATGGTATGAAGCTCATCGATGAACAGGATCACATTCTCTGTTTTCTCCAGCTCACCCATGA
>NZ_JBEPWZ010000323.1:0-3206 GCF_041642155.1 Fodinibius sp. | reverse complement strand
CTGAGATCTCGAGAAGGGAAACCGAAGTACAGACAGCCGGTATTTACGGACCTGACATGACATTTGAACACGCGGGACGGTATGACCTAACCATCGAGATTTACGGCATGGTCAACGACACGATACAGGTAAACGGCATTCCGGTGTATAATTCAGCTGATGAAGTACCCCCTGCCCACGCCGGGGAGAGCCCCAGCCTGATCACCTTCTTAAAAGAGCAGCAGTGGGACATCCCCTTTGGGACGCAGGAAGTGCAGCAGCGAACGCTCACCCAGACGGTGGATGCTACCGGAGAAATTATGGCCGATCAAAATAGCCAGGCGATGGTTTCCGCTCCCTTTTCCGGCGTAATCCTGTCCAGTCAAAACAGCACCTTGCCGGTCGAAGGACAACAGCTGCAAAAAGGGGCTTCGATAGCGGTGTTGAACCCGGCTATTCAATCCAGCGAAGCCGACAACTACGCCCAGCAGTTTATCAATGCACAATCGGAGCTGGAGCTGGCGAAATCCAATGTAGCGCGTTCCGAACGTTTGTATGAAAAGGAAGCAATCCCTCAGGCCGAGCTTCAGAAAGCCCGAATTGAATACCGGCAGGCATTGACCCGCTACCAGACGATCAGCGAAGTTATTCAGGTGGATACCACAACCATCGATGGATATGGAAGCTCAACCGAATCCTATCGCTTTGAGATTAAGGCTCCGTTAAGTGGGACTATTGTCAAATCCCATGTCACACCGGGCATGCAGGTGGAGGCCGGTCAACCGCTTTATCGTATTGCAGATGCCTCCAAAGTATGGCTTAAAGCAGATGTCCCGGCGGCTCAGTACAGTCGCATTGCCAGTGCCGGCAACGCGGCATTCAGCGTACAGGGTAGTGACCGACTGCACGAGGTCAGTGACTTAAAGGGGAGGTTGATTAGCCGCTCCAACAGCATTGACCCGCAAAGCCGGACACTTCCGCTGATCTATCAGCTTGACAATACGGAAAGTGGATTACCCCTGGGCATGTTTGCTACCGTACATGTAGACACCGATACCAAACAAAAGGTATTGGTTGTACCGAAGTCGGCCTTGCTGGAAGAGGAAGGCACTTATAACGTATACGTACACGTCTCGGGGGAATCCTTTGAGAAGCGCCAGGTAACAACAGGCATCGAGGACGGGGGGTGGGTAGCGATCACTTCCGGGCTCCGGGCGGGAGAGCATGTGGTTACAAGAAACGCCTACCAGGTAAAACTGGCCTCGCTTTCCTCCGAAGCTCCGGCGCACGGACACACTCACTAACCCCGCTTTCTCATCAAAACTTTGGTAAAGAATGAGGTGACTTTTGCTGTCTATTAAGCTGATTTCAATCGTATGAGACTTAGAAAAAATACCCCTGTTTTTTGCCGCGAAATTTGTCCTTCAGTTATGGTAAAGCTGAAAAATCTTGTGCAATGTACCCATGTATATTTCTGCAGCTATTTAATCTTCGCCTTGCTGGCAAGTAAATTTTCTGGTGAGCAAACCGGACTAATCCAATAGAATATCCTGATATGTTAGATGCTATTATTCGGGGATCGCTCAGGCAGCGTCTCCTTGTCGTTATCACTTCGATTGTGCTGTTTTTTGCCGGGGCGTGGACCGTCTACCAGATGCCGGTGGATGTATTTCCGGATCTCACCGCTCCAACGGTTACCGTAATGACCGAATCGCACGGCATGGCGCCGGAAGAAGTGGAAAAGCTGGTAACGATTCCCGTGGAAACAGCTGTAAATGGGGCAACCGGCGTTCGGCGCGTACGGTCCTCCACCTCAAAAGGAATATCGATTGTATGGGTGGAGTTTGACTGGGGCACGGATATTTTCAAAGCCCGCCAGATTGTAAGCGAGAAACTCCAGCTCGTTTCCGGGCAGCTGCCGGGCGGGGTTTCCCAACCTGTAATGGGGCCAATTACGTCCATCATGGGCGAGATTATGCTGGTCAGTGTGGACAGCGAGCAGCATTCCGGGCTGGAAGTCCGAACGGTAGCGGACTGGGACATACGCCGCCGCCTGTTGGCTATCCCCGGAGTAGCTCAGGTGATTCCCATTGGAGGCGGCCAAAAGCAATACCAGATACAGGTCAGTCCCGACAGGCTTAAGGAATATAATCTAACCCTTGACCAGGTGTTGGAAGCTGCCGAAGAGGCCAACAGGAATTTTTCAGGCGGCTTTTTCCAACAGCACAGCCAGCAATATACCATCCGTGGGATCGGGCGGGCTTATTCGGTAGAAGAGCTTGAAGAGTCGGTCGTTACCGAGCGAGAAAATCAGCCAATTACGATTGGCGACGTAGCGGAGGTCACCATTGCGGCTAAACAAAAAATAGGGGATGCTTCCGTTAATGCCGACCCGGCCGTCATTATATCCATCCAAAAACAGCCCGGAGCCAATACGCTGGAGCTCACCGAACGCGTTGATCAAACGCTGGCCCAAATTGAACAAAGCCTGCCGGAAGGCTATACCATCAACACCCATTTATTCCGACAAGCTGACTTTATAAGTTTGGCCGTTGGTAATGTGGCGGAGGCTTTGCGTGACGGGGCCATTCTGGTCGTGATTATCCTGATGCTTTTTCTGGTCAACTGGCGAACCACGATGATCTCGCTTACAGCCATTCCGATGTCACTCATCTTTGCCATTTTTGTACTGGAGTTTTTTGATATCACGATTAACACGATGACCCTGGGTGGCATGGCAATTGCTATTGGCGCGATTGTGGATGATGCCATTATTGACGTGGAGAATGTATTCAGACGACTCAGGGAGAATGCCGAAAAACCTCCGAATAAACAACGTCCCTATATGGATGTGATTTTTGAAGCTTCCAAAGAGATTCGGACGTCGATCATCAACGCAACCTTAATTATAATGATCGTCTTTATTCCGCTCTTCTTTTTAAGTGGTATAGAAGGGCGTTTGCTGCAGCCGCTGGGACTGGCGTATATTGTTTCCATTGGGGCTTCTCTGGTTGTTGCTTTAACACTTACGCCGGCCATGTGTTCCTACCTGTTGCCGCGTCAGGCCCGGCGGGGCAAGCTGGACGAGAGTTGGTTTACGAAGAAGTTAAAGAACGGGTATGACCAGGTACTCGAGTCGGTTCTTGTCTATCGGAAAACGGTCATAACATCTGCACTGGTACTGTTTTTGGGAACACTGGTCATTGTACCCTTTTTGGGACGCTCTT
>NZ_JBEPWZ010000322.1:0-3228 GCF_041642155.1 Fodinibius sp. | reverse complement strand
TGGGTATTGGAAAGTTCAATGCCCAGCAAATTATTGAGCTGGGTAAAAGCGATGATGAGGGGTGCGGCAAGGGTAAACCCTGCAATGACGGGACGCGAGAAAAAGTTAAAAACGGCCCCCAGCTGCATGGATCCCATAATCAGCTGCAGTCCTCCCGCCATCATGGTTAATACAATAGTAAGACGGATGTATTCGGTACTGTTCGGTTCCGCCAGCAGGCTTACACCCGCTGCGATGATAAGCATATCCACGGCCACCGGTCCGACCGACAAGTTTTTGGAGGTCCCCAGCAGCGGGTAGATCAGCAGGGGGATCACGCCGGCATAGAGCCCGTAGATAGGTGGCACCCCGGCTATGACGGCATAAGCCATCCCCTGCGGAATGAACATAATACCGGTAGTAAGTCCCGCCGACAGATCGCCGCGTAATTTTGAGAGGCTGTAACGGGGTAGCCAATCAACGATTTTAAACGTCTTTTTAAGCCATTCAACCATATGTTAAAATGACCAGAATATGGGAATGAATGTCGTAGCTAAAAGTCCGAAAAATAATGTAATGTAACGTGTATACTAAACCTGTTTGGGTGAAGTCAGTAAAGTTATACTGACCAACACTGTAAATCAAGGTATTTGTCTGGCAACCTAAGCTGTATTCTAAACCTATTCACGAGCCGATTTCCTGGTGAGTTATCCGGGCCAGGGGAGTGAGAATCGGGTTGATAATACATTTCGGGATTTTCAAAAAGACTGTTACTTACAGAGGCCATACTACAGGAATCAAAAGGGTAGCCAGAATCCAAAAAAGGAGGTTCAGCGGTAACCCTATCTTTGTAAAATCAGTGAATTCATATTGGCCCGGTCCATAAATGAGGGTATTGGCGTGATGTCCAAAGGGGGTGATGAAAGTAAGACAAGCGGCATAACTGACCGCAAGGACCATCGGTTCGGTATTCACGCCGATCTGTCCCGCCACCTCAACGGCAATGGGTGCCAGGAGGGCTACCGATGCATTTGTTGAAATGATCGAGGTAATGACTGTTGTGAGCAGATAAAACCCTGACATAATTGCTACGGGACCAAAATCCTGGAGCAGGATAATCATGGTTTCGGCTATCATGGCGCCGGCTCCGGTTTTGTCAATGGCCGTGCCCAGGGGCAGGACTCCCACTAACAACATGATTATTTTCCAGTTAATGGCGGTATAAGCCTCTTCGGTAGATATGCAATTGGTAATAATCATTGCAATAACACCAGCCGGTGCCGTAACGACAATCGGTGCGAGACCCAGTGCCGCAATTCCAACTACTAATGCGAGGATAGTGAGGACAACGGGGGTTTTTTCGGTACGGGGACGCAGGACATCGAGTTCTGAAGTAATGACAAATGCCGGATCGTTATTGAGATCCTGGATGCGCTCTTTGCTCATGTTAAGTAACATAGCATCGCCTCCGCTTAGTTTTACATCACCCAATTTTTCCTGTTGCAGCCTGCCATGGTGCCGGATAGCCAGGGGCACCGCGCCAAAGCGTTCTCCAAAATCGATATCCGACAGTTTGCGGCCCTCCAAAGAGGATTCCGGTGCCACGGCCGCTTCGACAAGTGCGTCGCGACCGTGCTTCAGGTCGGTATCCATCCATTCGTGTGGAGGTTGAAAAGCGAGGTCTTCACGGCGGAGCAGCTTCTCGATTTCGTCGGCACTTCCGCGAATGCGCAACAGGTCATCTTCCTGGATTTTGACTTCACTACGCTGAGCCGAGGAATCGTGTTCAGATTTGAAAATCCGCAGGACATCGAGGTCGAGCTCACGGGTAAGTTCCCCGGTATCCAAAACATTGCCAATAAGGTCGGAGTTTGATTTGACGCGTAAGTCGGTCAGGTATTCGGCCATTTCAAATTCAGAGGTGAGCTCACTCTCCTCCTCTTTTCGCCGGGAAGGGATGGCCTTGATACCATACAGAAACATATAGATAAAGCCTGCCCCTAAAAAAACCAGTCCCATCGCCGAAAAGTCAAACATGTCAAAGCCCGCAGCCCCCCGTTCTTCCACAATAGAGCTGACCAATAAGTTGGTGGAGGTGCCGATGAGGGTGCTGATGCCTCCGAAGATACCGGCAAAAGAGAGAGGCATTAGCAGTTTTGAGGGACTGATACCGATGCGGTTTGCAATGTCAATAACAACCGGGATGAAGATCATAATGACGGCCGTATTGTTCATGAAAGAGGAGGCAAAACTCACAAATAAAAGCATGACAAGAAGCCAGGGCCAGAAGCGGTCTTCCATTTTATCACAAAAAAAGTTGCCCGCTTTATTCAGTAGTCCGGTTCTGCGCAACCCTTCGCTGATGGCAAACATGGCGGCAATGGTGATGGTAGCCGGGTTACTGGCTCCAGAAAATCCCTCTTCAGGCGTCAGGATCCCGGAAGCCAGTAAACAGACCAGCAAAATGATGGCTGCTACATCAAATGAGACGTAATCGGTTGCAAATAAAAACAGGGCGAGCCCGAGAAGGCCGAAAACAAAAATAATTTCAAACGACATTGCAAGCGTATCGAACTGTTGAAAGAGTGATAAGTTAAAATATTGAATAATTAGCTTCTAAATAAGCGCTTTGCAGTATTGAACAGAGAGGTTAAGAAGAGTTGGATTTTTTTCTTATCTTTGGGAGCAGAAAATCCTTAATCGCATTTTAACTGTTTAGGTTATATCGTATGAAATACGAGCACAAGTTTTTCTATTTATGCAAGACGCCGCTCAGCGCAGAAGGCCCCGAGGATGTGGAAGTGATTACCAGGGTGGATGACAGTAAGCAGTTTCCAAAAGTATTTAAGCAGTATGAAGAGCTGCGTTCGCATGCTTTTAATGAAGATGATCTGTATAGTATTATCCGGGCGGATGATATCTACGATCTGTTCCGTACCGGCAACGAAAAACAAGCGAAAGAAGAAGCCTTTGAAAAGGCCCAGCAGGAAATTATCACAAACCTGCAGCATCGCGTTATACAGGATGGCGATGCCAATGCCCAGGCTATTCTTAAGGAAGTGCATGACGTAGAAGCTTAGATCCTGTATAAGGTTCTCTATCCAATTTCTGTTCGTACACGGAGATATATGGCAGCGAAGAAGCACCCTTTTTATATCGTTCATCAGGATAGAGATATCTTTGTGGTTGATAAACCGGCAGGGCTGTTGGCGGTCCCTATCCCTGACAGCAACGTGAAAAACCTCTTCG
>NZ_JBEPWZ010000321.1:0-3246 GCF_041642155.1 Fodinibius sp. | reverse complement strand
TTAGGCCTATCAGATATAAAAACAGCACCGTATTGCTGTACCAGCCATCAATACGTCCCAGCGTGAGGCTATCCCAGATAAATCCACCGATAAAAAAGAGAACAGGAGCGTATTTTTTATGACGATTCAGAAATGACTTTACTCTTGAAACCATCTATTGATTTTGTTATTCGTTCTTTGGGTTTGCGGCAATATAATTATATATGTTATGATGCAGTGTTGTAATGTTGTAGAGGCCTGTATAACCATACTTTTCGGTAATGGTCTCCGGATTGAAAATAGTGCTTGCCGTATTTATTACTGAACCGAAGTAACGTCAATAGAAAAGAAGAAGCTCAAATTTCTGTTGGCTTTGAACGTACTCCCCGAAGAAAAAAACTCAGGCCATGGCAGGTGAGGCAGAAAATTCGTCCATATCTTCTTTTGTAGTTTTCAATTTGGCTGTTAAATTATGTTTCGGTTGATCCTTGCAAAAATTTCGGTTGATCCTTGCAAAAATCAGGAATCACAAAATCAATAATAAACAGGTTAAATAAATATAATGAAAAAAAATATTAGTTTTTTTATATGCTTGCTTATAGCGGGAACCCTGTCATGCAGTTCACAACCACAGACACAGAGTCTTTTCAATGGGGAAAACCTGGACGGGTGGCATATGGACGTGCCGCCCCTGGATGAGGATTCGACCCTGAGAGATCCCTTCATCGAACGCGACGGGATGCTCGTCAGCCTGGGCGAACCGAGGGGACATCTTATTACTGATGAAGTATACAGTGACTACCGGCTGGAAGTGGAATACCGGTTTCCGGGGGAACCGGGTAATTGCGGCGTTTTGGTTCACGCCTCTACGCCCCGGGCACTTTACGATATGTTTCCCCAGTCCATTGAAGTGCAAATGATGCATGAACAGGCGGGTGATTTCTGGTGCATCGTTGAAGATATAAGCGTGCCCAATATGGTAGAGCGCCGCGGTCCCAAAGAGGAGTGGGGGATCACCGAAGGAGAAAAAAGGAGAATATTGAACCTGACGGACGGATCCGAAAATCCCGTCGGAGAATGGAATACGATGGTTATCGAAGCTCTTGACGATAAAGTAAAAGTGTGGGTAAACGGGGATTTGGTTAACTATGGAGAAGAGGCTACGGCGAGCGAGGGACAGATTGCAGTGCAGGCCGAGGGGGCAGAGGTTGAGTTCAGAAAGCTCGATTTGACACCTATCTCGGCATTAAGTGATGACGGAGCATGGTAACAACACTCACTATTCACCTTGAAGAAACCAAAAACTGACTCAAATCCTCTGGCTCTACCCACAGTGCATTAAGTCCAACGCACTCCCGGAGGGATCACCAGGTCCATACTGTAACACTTGTTCAAAGCAGGCACTTTACTAAGTGCCGTTAAAGTCGTATTCTGCGGTATAGAGAAAGAAGCGAAGAGCCTGAAACCCGTATTGCTTTCTGTGACTATTCAATATGCAAACTTTGAATAGGTCGTGTGGGTGAATGAACATTTGTCCACTGCAGGAGCGTACATCTCGCGCCCTTTAAGGGGATTCCTTATGTCAGGTTGCTTTTCTCCCGGGAGCGGGACATCCGCGAACGTGAGGGTAGAGTATACATACAGAAGTGAACAACAGTACATAGATCTAAAGATATTATGGTATCGGAATATTCTGACATTTTAAAGAAAGCGAAGTCGATTGCCATTATCGGGTGCTCGGCCAATAAATATCGTACCAGTTATCATATCGCAAGCTACTTGAAAGAGAACGGTTATCTTATCATACCGGTCAACCCGAAATATGACGAGGTGCTTGGCGTGCCTTGCTATGATGAAATGGCAGATATCCCGGAGAAATATCCCGTGGATATCGTGGATATTTTTCGTAATTCTGACCATACTGCTGACATGGTGCGACAGGTTATAGGCTGGGTGGAAAAAAATGGACAGAAACCGGTCGTATGGACCCAGATGGATGTTTCCTCGGAGGAAGCAGAGGCTTTGGCCGGGGAAGCGGGACTCCCCTATGTGAAAAACGAGTGTATTATGGTTCAGCACGAGAGACTGCTGTAGATTAGAGATTTTGAAATTTCGGATATGGGAAAAACAGCCGGACCTGCCGATTTTACAACTTCGTGTCTAACGTGGAATGTTGGAAATTCAGCTAAGGGACGGACCATGGACAGCCTTTCACAAATAGCCCGTAACAAATAACCGGCATCTAATGCCCGGGTTGATCTCTTTTTTCCAGGATTTTTTTCCGCTGCTCTTCGTGTTCCTTTAGCTTCTTGCCCAGCAGTCGTTCGATGATCAGATGATCTTCTGCGGGAACAGCTGTGGTGAAATCCGTCAACTCGCTGTCGGCATTCAGGTAGTCGATCTGTATCACATTTTCCCGGTGCCAGCGATACGCTACCACTTCCTGCCAGGGGACCAGCCGATCCAGGATCAGGATCCCTTTCTGGCGGAATTCCGGCACGATACGCATAGTCACCCCCAGCAGGCCAAACGCCAGGAGGGACAGTCCGGAGGTCACTCCGATCCCCGTAAAGGGACCCAGGGTAAACAGCTGCATCCGGTACAATCCGAAGGCGATCAGCAGTATGCTTATCAAATTTGGGACGGCTTCGGTCCAGAACGATCGATAGGCGTATTCCATATAACCGGTTTTTCGGCGAAGAATGAACTGTTGGACGGCAAATCCCAGGAAAAATCCCGCTACCGTCGTATACAATCCCATGGTAAATTTAGCGGCAATATGTTGTGGAAAATACCCCATCCAGTGGGCAGCAGTCATAAGGGTAAGAATGGCCATGGCTGCGAGAAAGCCATACGTCAGACGCCGCTGGGTCAGATGCCGCAGTCGCAGCAGACGCTTGTACCCCATCCAGAAGGTGAGGATAAAAATCAGGAAAAGAAGCAGGATTACCAGCAGGGACATATGCTCGAATTTTGTATGTTATGCATCATATATTGAATGTTGTCGAATGGTAAGCTAAGAAATTTTAAGAAGCCTTTTGCAAAACCAGGAACTTTAATCAATATCAAAGCCTGAACAATATTCAAAACCATAGCATATAAGGCATCTGCGAGGATTTGGATGTGCGAAAATGAAGATACCGGCCAAACGAACGGTTTAGTCAAATCTTCTATAAGTTTAATTTAACAAACCCTATTTATGAGTCACGATCTGCACCCTACAAGTATTGAAGTTTCCAACGGCGAAGGGATTCTGGAAATTGACTG
>NZ_JBEPWZ010000320.1:0-3259 GCF_041642155.1 Fodinibius sp. | reverse complement strand
GCAATACCGTGATCGGATTTGATCATGAGGACCGTCCGGTAGTTACCTATCACAAATTCGATGCGGAGGGACATACCCAGGTCTATAATGCCCGGAGCGAAGAGAACGGCTGGCAGATTTACCAGGCGACTGACTGGGATTTCCGCTGGGATTTCGGTGGACGCGGATCGATCAATAACAGGGTGGGGGTCTATCCGGTACAACCCGAGGGCGACCGGCTGGTCCAGCGGTTTTGGATTGACACGGTGGGGGTACAAAGGTATGTGCTGAATAAATCGGATCTGAAAGCTGGTGAACAACTGAGAGTTGATCATACATACCCGGCATATCTGGATAGTGTCCGTGCGGATCATCCGGAAATGCAGGTGAACAGGGTTACCAATAAATCCGGTGAAGCGTATTACCTGTTGCGCTGGGAGTCACTGAACCGAAACCGCGACCGGCCCCGCGAAGAACCGATACCCGCCGCCCAACCGCTGAAACTGTATCATGTGGTAAAAGAGTGATATGTTGTTTTAGCTCCTATTTCTCACATAGATGTATGGTATATTGTTGCTTTGGGAGTAATTTACGGCTCTAACGAAGTCCCTTGAAAGTGATGTTACCAGATTGAAAATTACATTGCGTGGATGAGTGATTTGTGGCATAATAGATCTTTCGGGCCTACACAAAATAAATAATAGTATTATGAAAAATATCAATAGCATAACACGTTGGCTGGCAGCGGGACTGGCTTTTGTTGCTTGTTTCAGTGCGGAAACCGCCTGGGCGCAAAATGATCAAGACCGCATCCAGCCCTGGGAGGAGAACTCCTATTACTGGCAGTACAAGGGAGAACCCGTGCTTTTATTAGGGGGATCGAAGGATGACAACTTGTTTCAGATCCCCGGGTTGAGGGAACACCTGGAGGAGATTTCCGAGGCCGGGGGCAACTATATCCGCAATACCATGAGTGACCGCCCCATGGATGGCGAACGTCCGGGCAGCGGCTTTGTGGAATATCCTTTTAAACAGCTGGATAACGGGAAATATGACCTGGATCAATGGAATGAAGAATACTGGAAGCGTTTTGAACAGATGCTGCGGTGGACCTCCGAAAGGGATATCATCGTGCAGATTGAAATCTGGGACCGGTTTGACTATTCCCGCGATAACTGGCCGCCGCACCCGTACAATCCCCGGAATAATATCAACTACAGCTATGAAGAGTCGGGATTTCAGCCGGAGTATCCCGAGCACCCGGGGGCGAATGAGCAGCCGTTCTTTTTTACCACCCCCGAACAGCGGCATAATGAGATCGTCCTGCAGTACCAGCAGAAGTTCGTAAGCAAGCTGCTGGATTACGCCCTGGAATACCCCAATGTCTTGTATTGCATGGACAACGAGACCTCCGGCGAAGAAGCCTGGGCGGTGTACTGGGCGGAGTTTGTCCGCCAGCGGGCCGAACAGGAAAACAAGTCCGTGTACCTGACCGAAATGTGGGACGACTGGGATCTGACGGCAGAAGAACACCGGCGCACACTCGATCACCCGGAGCGGTTTGATTTTGTGGATGTCTCCCAGAACAACCACCAGAGGAATGAAACGCACTGGCAGAATTTTCTGTGGGTGCGGGACTATATCAGCGACCATCCCCGCCCCATTAACAGCGTAAAAATTTATGGAGCCGATGACGGCCGGCACGGCGGAGATAATATCGACGCGGTGGAAAAAATGTGGCGGCTCATATTTGCCGGCGCAGCTTCCGCCCGCTTCCACCGGCCCAGCTCCGGCATTGGTCTCAGTGGCCTGGCTAAAACACAGCTTCGCAGTGCGCGCATGTTGTTAGAGGAGTTCAATATTTTCGAAGCACGTCCCGATACCGGACACAGTCTTTTATCCGGTCGCGAAGAAGACGAGGCATATCTCAGTTATATAGAGGATGAACACTATGCCGTCTTTTTTACCGGCGGGGGCGAAGTGGAGCTACAGCTTCCGGAGAATGGTCGCCGGTGGCAGGTCCGCTGGCTCGATATATCCAAAAGGCAGTGGGTCCGCCATCAGGCCGTATCCCAACAAAAGGTCTCGCTGCGAGCTCCCGGCGACGGACCGTGGGTCGCTTTTATCAGTAAGGGAATGGAAGAGTAACAAGGCCAGGAGGTGGATTAAAGGAGGAATGGGACAATCCATCGGGCGGCTGATTCTGACGTCCGGTGGTATTCCGCAGTTGCCTGTCTGCATTCCCGGATCCGGACCACTTTCAGCTTGCTTGTTAAATGCAGCGAATCCGTGGGAACTATATTGATTTATACGGAAAAAATGCGGTTACTGTAAGAGGGCTTTGGTGGGGCCGGGTTAGCTCTGCTACACATATTGCTTAACCTCAGGTCATATACAAATTCATAATAAACTGAAATAATGATGCTCCGTAATCGCTTTTTGCCACCCATATTTTCAATCCTGGTATGTTTAATACTTGGTTCAGGAATAGGGATAACCACCCAGGCGCAACCCTCTTCTAACGGAGAGCGTCCCAATATCCTGATTTTTGTCGCCGACGATGCGGGGTGGCGGGATTTCGGCGCGTATGGCAATGAGGTTATCCAGACCCCGAACATCGACCAGCTGGCCTCCGGCGGGCTGTTGTTTGAGCAGGCGTTCCTGACGACCCCCCAGTGCAGTCCCTCTCGCATTTCCATCCTGACCGGCCGGTACCCGCACGCCACGGGGGCGGAGGACCTGCATATGCCGCTTCCGGAGGGCAGCCGGATCTTGCCCGGGTACCTGTCAGACGAAGGTTACTACACCGGACACATGAAAAAGACGCACTACGGTCCGCACGCCGATGCCCAGTTCGACTGGTATAGCGAGGAGCTCTCCGGGGCATTCCCCGATTTTTTGGAGGCCTCCGGCGAGGATTCCTTTTTCCTGTGGGTGGGATTTTCCGATCCCCACCGTCCCTATGAGGATGCCCCCGCCCGTCATTCGCCCGAAGAGGTAAAGGTACCGCCGTACCTGGCGGATACCCCGCAGACCCGTGCCGACCTGGCCCGCTATTACGATGAAATTGCCCGGATGGACGGGCAGATCGGGCGGTTTATGGAGGAATTGGAGGAGCGAGGCCAAGCCGAAAATACCCTGGTCATCTTTCTGAGTGACAACGGGGCGCCCTTCCCGCGGGCTAAGGGGACGGTCTATGATGCGGGGGTGCGAACGCCACTGATATTCCACTGGCCGGAGCGCGTTGAGGCGGGCAGCCGATACGGGGGGCTGACCAGCG
>NZ_JBEPWZ010000319.1:0-3276 GCF_041642155.1 Fodinibius sp. | reverse complement strand
TGAATTTGCTCCAAATGAATGGAATTTGGACCAGGCGGCCAAATATGATCATCCCGCAGCGGTATCCAAAGTTGCTGAGGAGACGGGATACGAGGAGATAAAGGCGATCATTCACTGCCAGGGATCCACGAGCTTTATGATGTCGGCTGTGGCCGGACTGGTGCCCCAGGTAACCACCATCATCAGCAATGCCGTCTCGCTGCACCCGGTCGTTCCCGATTGGTCCGTATACAAGTCAAGGTTTGCCCTTCCGGTTGTAGCACTCTTCACTAATTATCTCAATCCCCAATGGGGCAAGCAAGCGCCCTGGCTCTTTCCCAAAATTGTCCACAGTCTTGTCGAGATCACCCACAATGAATGCAAAAACGGGGTGTGCAAGGAAGTCAGTTTTACCTATGGCAGTGGATTTCCGGCCCTCTGGAGACATGAAAATCTGAATGAAGCTACGCACGAGTGGCTAAAAGATGAATTTGCCGAAGTTCCGGTCCGCTTTTTCAATCACATTAAAAAATGCATTGAGAAAGGGAACCTGGTCTCCCTGGAAGAGGATAACCAACTGCCGGGGGATTATATAGCCACTGAACCCCAAACGAAGGCAAGGCTTGCATTTTTTACCGGAGAAGAAAACCTTTGCTTTCTGCCCGAAAGTCAGATAAGGACCTACAACTATTTTAATCGCCGGGAACCGGGACGCCATGCGCTGCACAGCATTCCGGGCTACAGCCATCTCGATATATTTATGGGAAAAGATGCGGCTTCTGATGTATTTCCCCTAATCTCGCAAGAACTGGAAACGACCTAACATTACATAAATCTGCTGAAAAAATTATTATGATGGGAGTACCAAACCGAATTGAACGTTACCGGGACCGCCATGCATTGGTTGACGGCATCCCTTACATCCTGCCTGTAAACTGTGTGGACTCTCCCGCCCTGTTTGCAGGCTTCCAAATTAATGCAGATAAAGCAAAAAAATTTTTGCCGGGCAATGAATTACATCCCTTCAGACTATGGAATGGAAAAGGACTTCTGCTTATTACGGTGATCAATTACCTGGAAACAAGCATTGGCAAATACATCGAATTCAGTATTGCCATTGCCTGTACTCGTGGACACAAGCCCGCCCTTCCCCTGCTGCCGGGACTGTTTATGAGCCGGTACGGAACCGGACAGTATGTCATTGATCTGCCGGTGAGCTCCGAAATTTCGGTCAAAGGCGGTAAGGGTATATGGGGCATGCCCAAACACCAGGCCCATTTGGATTATAAGATCAGTGACAAGATTGTCAGCAGCCAGTATGAAAAAGACGGCCAGTTCGCCATGCGGATTGAGATCGACCGTCCCTCCAGGACCTGGATACCGCTTAACGTTGGCGCCACAAATTATTGCAAGTTTCGTAACATGCTGATGGCTTCCTATATCTACTTCAAAGGAAAAGCGGGATTAAATCTATTCGGGAGCGCTAATGCCAGGCTATACATCGGCGACCATCCCAAAACGGCCCCGCTGCGGGACCTCGAGATCGACCCCGATGCCTTTCTTACAATGTATATTCCCAGGGCCAACGGTATCCTCGATGATCATTTCGAAAGCTGGTTTTTGACATATGGCGAACCCCCGGCCCGGATGCCGGAAGGGATGGAAAGCGTAGTCGACCTGGGACTGGATGAAGAATGGCTGTCTCCGCCGTCGATCTCGGACTATGAGCACTTCAAAATATAATTGAAACGATTGACTACACGATGAAAAATGTACTGCTGAAGATCAACAAATCCTTTTTGTTTGCCTGTGTCTCCATGTACTTCGGCACCGGATGGTCACTGGTCTTTTTCTCCCTTCCGTCCGCCGACTCCCTGACTCCTGAAAATTATTACGAACAGTTTGTGCCGCCGATTAACCGGGCGACTGATTTTTTTACCGTTATGACGATACTGATGTTTCTGTCGGCCATAATCATCATCATCGAAGAATGGAAATCGTTCCGAAAATGGTATCCGATAGGAATTCTGACAGCGGTCATAGCGGCTACCATACTGACATCGGTTTTTATATTTCCTTACAACGAACAGTTGGCTGCGGGAATCACCAACCAGGGGGAGCTGCAACAGATCCTCAGTACCTGGCAAGACCTGCATCTTGTCCGCATGTTTTTTTGGACAGGAGAATGGGTGTTGATGCTGCTCTATTTTTTGAGTTACTTCCCCACCCCCAGAAGTCTAACCTATAAATAGCTACACCGGGATGAAGACCCTTAATTATTTTTTCTTTTATACCTATATTGGCCTGGTGATTCTGGCGGGATTCTGGGGCGCCTTCCTCGGGGCCGATTTAGACCACCAGCTCCTGCTCGGCCTCGATACCAGCGTACTGACTGATGAAACGCGGGCCAATGTTCTTACCCAGTACCGGTTTCTGCGGGCTATGGAACTGGGGTTTGGCCTGTTTGCTATTGTTTTTCGGAACGAAATTTTTACGGTTAAAAAATTCAATGCGCTCTTTCTGGTTATCATGCTGGCGGGAGTACTGGCGCGAATCGTTTCATTATTTGCTGACGGTTCGCCAAGCTGGATATTTTATTTTTTTATGATATATGAGGGAATTGGCGTTGTCATTATTTACCTGTATTCAAGAAAACCGCTGGAACAATCACCGTGAGAAGGGGTCTGCCGAACCGATTCGTCCTGTTGAAAACGTTTAACAGCAGACGGGATTTCGGTCAAAGCTTTATGGGCGGATATGGCTGGTTTCCGGTTCCATACGCCCTCTTATCATATTGTTTTAAAGTGTCAATCCCCGAATAAGATTGACCGTTGGTATTGATTGTAAGGGGCCTTTGAAAAACCAGTCCCGAAGCATTGGGAAATATCAAAGCCTGTGCGAATGCAAAACCAACCCATATAAGGCATATGAGAGGATGTTGAATGCACGAAAATCTGGAGATTGGCCAAAAGAACGGTTTTGCAAAGCGCTCTCTATTTTACATACGGCATGCATTACGACGGCTTTTATTGAATAGAAAATAGATGTAAGGAACAATCCTGAACGATGAAACTGTAGATGAAACTGTAGTCGGTCATATAACGAGATCCAAACCGGGGAACCTATGGCGTATAAAAATTATGTAAAAATATTCCTGAAAGTTATAGCGGTCATTACCATAATCAGCGGGTTGGTTCAAGCCGTTAACCCGGCCCTGGTCCTCGGCATGATTGATGGGGCCGTCCATCCGGCATCCAATCATTTCTTCGGTATTGTGGGCCTGTTCATGGTCTTGTT
>NZ_JBEPWZ010000318.1:0-3305 GCF_041642155.1 Fodinibius sp. | reverse complement strand
GCAGCCGAAGCACTCCAGCTCTACAAAAATCTATTGTTCTATAATCCTGAAATATCCTTCCTGCTTCTGATTATTTTTTCCGGCATCCTGGCCTTTGCCGATAAAAATCGAAAAGAGAATATCACCTGTTGGATTTTGGGTATCCTTCATGGTTTGTTTCAACTTCTGTTGATCCTCGCTTCCCTGTGGATTACCGTTTCGTTACTGATTGCTCTTTTCGGGACCATCCCGGTCAGCATGACGAGTATGGCAGCCGGTGGTATGATAGCTGCCGTTCTGGGATGGCTTTTCAGTGGATACGCGATGGCCATGTACTTGTTGGTCGCAATCCTGCTTCTGAAAACACATGATACAGAAGCTTTTTCTTCTTTTCGGGGAGAAGATTATAAAAACTTCATACGCATCAAGATCTCCCCGAAAGAACTGACTATATATCCTGTTAAGATTCCCGCTGCATGCCGTAACTGGCAATATAACGCCGGGGTCGAGGGAGAACAGCCGTGGTATTCACCGGAGGTTGACCTGAAATATGATCTAATAGAGGATCCAATCGTGATTCGACGCAAATAACTGAGGAAACCAACATGGTACGATTATCACTCCCTTTTGAACAAATGAAGGAACATTACCGGGTGGTTGTTGTGGGATCCGGCTACGGAGGAAGCATCAGTGCCTCCCGGATGGCCAGAGCGGGACAATCGGTTTGTCTGCTGGAAAAAGGAAAAGAACTGCATCCGGGAGAATATCCGAACGGGGAAGCGGAAGCTGCCAAAGAGATGCAAATGGATGTGGAGGGAAAACACATTGGCTCGGAAACGGGACTTTACGACTTTCGCTTTAATGAAGATATCAATGTATTCCAGGGATGCGGCCTGGGAGGCACTTCGCTGGTAAATGCGAATGTCTCTTTGCCTCCGGAAGATTGGGTGATGGCTTCAGAGGAATGGCCGTCCGCTTTACAAGCGGATAGGGAAACCCTGGATGAGTGTTTCCAGTTAGCAAAAGATATGCTCAAGCCGACGCCCTATCCGGGGGACTGGCTGACACCTGCAAAGTTAAAAGCGATGGAATCGGCCTCAAGTAACTGGGAGGACGGCGCTTATTACCGTCCCCCTGTCAATGTACGTTTCGAGGAGGGGGAAAATCATGTCGGCGTGTTTCAAAATGCCTGCAACGGCTGCGGGGATTGTGTGACCGGCTGCAATTACGGGGCCAAGAATACCACGCTCATGAACTACCTGCCGGATGCCAAAAATCACGGAGCGGAAATTTTTACAGAAGCAGCCGTAGACCGAATCGAACGCCACCAGGAGCAATGGGTAGTGCGTTATAAGATCATGAATGCGGGACGTAAAAAATTCGGGGAATCCACAAACTTCGTCACCGCTGATATCGTCATCCTCGCGGCCGGCACCCTCGGAACCACGGAGATACTGCTGCGATCAAAAGAAAACGGACTGGAAGTGTCGGACATGCTGGGTCAGCGTTTTACCGGCAATGGCGACTTCCTGGGATTCGGCTATAATAATGACGTTGACGCCAATGCTATTGGAATGGGACACAAAGAGCCGGATAAAGATCGTCCCGTCGGTCCCTGCATTACCGGTATCATAGATCTGCGAAAAAACAGATATACCAATGGTAGGAAAAAGGAAGGAATGGTGATCGAAGAAGGCGTGATTCCGGGGGCCCTGTCCGCTTTTGTACCCTGGATGCTGGCCTTTTCCTCCAAATTTATCGGAAAGGATACCGATCGGGGGTTTGCTGATTTCTTTCGGGAACTGTGGCGTAAACTGAGATCTCTGCTGGGCGGCGCATACCGGGGCGCTACCGGTAACACCATGACCTACCTGGTGATGACCCACGACGATGGAAAGGGCGAGTGTTTCTTAAAAGACGATCGCATACGGATTAACTGGGATGATGTGGGCAAGCAGTCCATCTTCCAAAAAGTGAACCGGAATCTTGAAATGGTTACAAAACGGCTCGGGGGCACCTACATTAAAAATCCGACCTGGAATAAGCTGTTCAAACATCGACTCACTACGGTGCATCCTCTGGGGGGAGCAATCATGGGGGAAGATGCCACAGGCGGGGTGGTTAACCACAAGGGACAGGTCTTCGATAATACCAACGGGGCTCAGACTTACAAAGGGCTGTATGTAAGCGATGGCTCTGTTATTCCCCGGACCCTGGGCGTAAACCCGTTGCTGACTATTTCTGCCCTGGCCGAGCGGAACTGCAAGTACATCGCCGACGATTACGGGTGGACTATCGACTATCGTCAGCATACCGACCGACCGGAAGAGACGGGGGATCCCAAACACGGCATTCAATTTACCGAGCGGATGACGGGCTATTTTGCACCGGGTGCCGGGGACTACGAAACAGGCTATGAAGCGGGAAAGGCGAATCACTCTCCTTTTTCTTTTGTGTTGACTATTCGGACGGATGACTTGAACAGGATGCTGGAGGATCCCCGGCATCCGGCAAACATTATCGGTACCGTCCGGGCGCCGATGCTTTCCCATGATGATCTTTCGGTTTCGG
Organism: Fodinibius sp.; assembly: GCF_041642155.1. Classification (NCBI taxonomy): domain Bacteria; kingdom Pseudomonadati; phylum Balneolota; class Balneolia; order Balneolales; family Balneolaceae; genus Fodinibius; species Fodinibius sp. The sequence goes on along the minus strand of NZ_JBEPWZ010000318.1, from coordinate 755 downwards.
AAGGTAAATTTAATTTATTTGTTGACTCTCCCGGGGAAAATGCCCGGTATATGCGATACCGGATGAAGCTGCATGCAGAAGAAGGCGACGAATACTTCTTCAGGGGATACAAACATCTGCATGACGACCCGGGATTTGATGTCTGGCGGGATACCACCACCCTGTTTATGACCGTGCACGACGGGGGTTCCGAACAAGACCCCGTCCTTGGCAGGGGGATCCTCACCATCAAGCCCAGCGATTTTAAAAAGCAGATTACGACGGTGGAAGTAACCGGTACGGATCAGACCATTGATAAGCTTAAATACCAGGGAAAATTTCTGAAATTTTTCTCGGAAAATATTGTAGATGTATATCTCTGATGATTGTGAACACTAAAAAAACATACCTGGAGCGGACCCTCCCTTATGAAACAGGCGACGGCATGCACTGTAACCTTATCAATGTAAAAGCGGAAGAGCGCCCCCCTAAAGGTCCGGTGGTACTCGTTCATGGAGCAGGGGTAAGAGCCAATATTTTCAGGGCTCCAGTGGAAACCGATATCGTGGATTACCTCGTGCGGGAAGGATATGACGTGTGGTTGGAAAATTGGCGGGCAAGCATTGAATTTGCTCCGAATGAATGGAATCTGGACCAGGCGGCCAAATATGATCATCCCGCAGCGGTATCCAAAGTTGCTGAGGAGACGGGATACGAGGAGATAAAGGCGATCATTCACTGCCAGGGATCCACGAGCTTTATGATGTCGGCTGTGG
>NZ_JBEPWZ010000317.1:0-3322 GCF_041642155.1 Fodinibius sp. | reverse complement strand
TTAACCTGTCCCGCAGGCAGCGACGTGTACAGCGATACATTAACGCCGCCAATAAGCTGCAGCGCCAGATCGAAAACCGCCCATTCGTAGCGGTTTTCACTGAGGATGGCCACCCGGTCGCCGGCCTCGATCCCATGTCTTACCAGATATGCGGACAGCGTCTGAACATCGCTGGCAACCTCATCCCACGAAATCGTCTCATACGGCTCATCCGTCAAAGGTTTTCGGGCGAAAGCCGTCTTCGTATCACCTTCATACTTTTTCGTTAGATTCAAAAATAATTCCGTCAGTGTTTCAAACGCTACAACAGTTGGCATACATCCCTTCGGTTAATTATCGTTACCTGTGTGATCTGATCATAAAAACGACGCTTACAAACCGAATATAACATTCTGAATGGAAAGTTCAGCAATCTATAATATACCATATCCCGTCCGCAATAGTGTTTTATTAGGTGTACCAATTCCTTATATTAATATCAATGAAAAAGAAAATATACTCTCATGGCTCATCCAGCAAGCGAAGAAACAATTGATTTGGTAAAGGAGATTTTCAGCTCCTATTTAAAAGAACACAACCAGCGGCAGACGCCTGAGCGCTTTATGGTCCTCGGTGAAATTTACCGGGCCGACGGCCACTTCGATGCCGATGACATCTTTTTTAACATGAAGGATGGCGGCACCCGCGTGTCACGGGCTACGGTCTATAATACGCTCGATCTGCTGGTGGAATGCGGGCTGGTGCAGCGCCAGCAGTTTGGCGAAAATCAGTATTACTACGAACGCGCCTATGCCTACCAGCAGCACGATCATATTATCTGCCAGGAATGCGGCGCAGTAATAGAGTTCTGTGACCCCCGTATCCAGGAGATACAGACGATGATGGAAAAGATCCATGATTTCAATATCTCCGGCCATTCGCTGCATTTCTTCGGTACCTGCAAGGATGAAGAAGCGTGCTCCCGCCGCCGGGAAGTCAAATCCGGCAAGAAGTTCAAAGTCAGTTAACCGGCTGGTAGCCACAGCTGCACTGGACGCGGCTGTGTCCCCCTGTCTGAGCATGCCAGTCGAAACCGGCGGGATACCCCTCCCGCTCCCACCAGAACGGGAGCCGCTTACCGGGATGATTGCCTATCTCATTCATCGTGGCGGAATCGTATAACCGGCCGTTGACCATCGTATAGGCCACTTGCTCGGTACTTCGGATATCCTCCAGCGGGTTGCCGTCGATGACAATCAAATCCGCCAGCTTGCCCTCCTCGATCGATCCCAGCTCGTGATCCATGCCGATATACCGCGCGCCGTTGATGGTGGCAACTTCCAGGGCCTCCAGCTCCGTCATCCCCCCCTGGTGCATCATCCAGAGCTCCCAGTGGGCCCCGAGTCCCTGCAGCTGGCCGTGCGCCCCCAGGTTGACATTCACTCCTTCGCGCAACAGGTTCTTAGCGGTGGCCGCGCTCAGCATGTGACCGTTTTCGTATTCTTCCTGCGGGATCATTTTCCGGTGGCGCGATCTCGCGTCCACGATGCCGCGCGGGGTGAAATTGAGCAGCCGTTCTTTCTCCCACACCCTGGTGTTCTGGTACCAGTAGTACTCACCGCTCACGCTCCCGTAATTGACTACGAGGGTGGGCGTGTACCCGGTATCACTGGCCCTCCACAATTCCTGTACATCCCTGTAGACCGGGAAAATGGGGATGTTGTGCTCAATACCCGTGTGTCCGTCCATAATCATGCTCATGTTGTGTGTAAAGGTAGAGCCCCCTTCCGGCATCACCATCACCCCGAGCTCACGCGCGGCTTTAATGACCTGCTGCCGCTGGTCGCGCCGCGGCTGGTTATAGCTCTTCACCGAAAACGCCCCAAACGCCTTCGTGCGTTCGATGGCGGACCGGGCATCCTCCAGGCTGTTGACCACGGCTTTGTACTCCCCCTCGGCCCCGTATAAAATCCGTCCCGTCGAAAAAATACGAGGCCCTGTCATGTGTCCGGCCCGTACCGCCTCGGCATGCGAAAAGACCATCTCGGTATTGGAGGAGGGATCGTGCGCCGTGGTTACGCCGTACGCCAAGTTGGCGAAATACTCCCACTGCTGCCGGGGACTGAGCCCCTCCCTGAAGTTGCCGATATGAGCATGGACATCCACGATGCCCGGCATCACGGTTTTGCCTTCCGCGTCGATGACCTCGGCATGGCCGGGCACTTCCACCCCGGCTGCGGGACCTACTTCGGAGATGCGGTTGCCGCGGACCAACACCGTGCCGTTCTGGATCACTTCATTGCCGTTCATGGTGATAACCTGTGCATTTGTCAGGGCTATCACGCCCGAGGGCTTGTCGCTTTCCATTTCCAGGCCAATGTCAAGGCCCTCATGGGTATCCAGCGGCAGCTCTTTGTCCGACTGTCCCCCTCCTTCTCCTTTCAGAAAGTCAAACGCTTCCTCCAATCCCACCGAAAAATACTCCTCTCCGAGCGTCCAGTGAAGGATCTGGCCGTCGGCGGACCAGTGCAGGTTGATCCCCGCGTCCTCTGCCACGTGCGTGACCGGGATCGCCCTGGTATCGGCACTCAGGTCAATGCCCGTTCCGGCTTGCGGCATCGGCGCCACATATACTTTAAAGAGATGATTAAAGGCCACCCACTTGTTATCGGGTCCGGGCACAAAATTATTCCCGTATTTGGAGGTAAAATGCACGCGCTTGTTGTTGCCCGACCGGTCCACGCTTTCGTAGGAGTTGTCCAGGTAACTGCCCCCCAGGTAGAAAATACGTTCGCCGTCGGCACTGAACTGTGGACGGTTTCCCTCTTCGGTGACCAGGGTGCTCTCGCCCCCGGAAGCCGGCATGGTGTAAATGCCGGGATCGGTGGTATAGGCAAAGCCCTGCTGGTTGTTCCCGTCTTCCCTGCGGTAGACAATGGTTTCTCCGTCCGGCGAAAACGAAGGCTGCCGGTAGATTCCTTTCCGCGTCGTGATCGTCCGTGGCCGGGCATCGGGATTGTTCACATCCAGCGCCTTGATGGCGCCCAGCGCGGTGTCGCTCCAGGTCACGTAGAGCAGCTTGTGGCCGTCGGGGGAAAACGAAGGCTCAAATTCAAAAGCGTCGCCGCCGGTCAGGCGCTCGGGGCTTCCGTCCGGGAGCTCTTTCTTCCACAGGTAACCCGCTGCATTGAAGACCAGAAGCCGGCCGTCGGGTGAGGTGACCGCGTGGCGGATCGCCCTGGCGGTAAATCGGTCAGGCGCTGGTTCCTGCCGGAAGGTTACGGCTTCGGTGACCTGTTGCTTCACCTCCGCTTCAAAAGGGAGCACTTCGCTCTCCCGGTCG
>NZ_JBEPWZ010000316.1:0-3326 GCF_041642155.1 Fodinibius sp. | reverse complement strand
GTCAAAATCATTTTTCTTGGCCCAGCGCGTATACATCCGGTACAGCATTTCGGCCCAGTCCTGGCTTTCGGTCCCCCCTGCCCCCGGGTTAAAGGTAAGAATAGCATCCCGGTGGTCATCTTCGCCCCGAAGCATATTCTTCAGTTCCAGGGCCTCCAGCTTACGCTCGAGCCTCCCCGCCTCCTCTTCAAGTTCTTCCTTGACGTCTTCTCCTTCCTCCAGGAACTCCTGGTATACCCGGATACTGTCGCAAAGCTCATCCAGCTCGTCCCACTGGGCTACCATGGTCTTCTCATGGTCCAGTTTTTTCATGATGCGGCGAGCCTCCTCCGGGTCGTCCCAAAAATGGGGGTTCTGCGTCTGCTCCTGAAGCTCTATTATCCGAACCTTTCGCTGATCGTAGTCAAAGATACCCCCTGAGCGCATCCACGCGCTCAAACAGTTCCTTCAAGTGATCGGTATTAATCGTCGTTAGATCCACAGTAACTCCTGTATATAATTTATTTAACCGTTAAACGTATAAAGGGCTTTCGATTCACTGCTTATGTCATCATTACCTATAACTATAGCAGCATAGCTCGATTCCTATTCACCTGAAAGATACAAATTTCACTGAGGATTGCATGGAAATTTTTATGAGGGACATACGCGGATATTCTGCCCCAACCTCTTGTTTCATCATCTCAACATCTTATCCCCAATATGTTGTCCTCAAGGGATCATTGTTATCTGCCACACATCTGGATGTTAACCACCCTGAACGGTTTGCTGGTGGGTTAGCACGCATTTCTCACCACAGGTTGAAAAATCCGCAATAATGAACTTGTTTCTACCAAAAAATTACAATTCTTTCACACCTAATACATATCGGTCTTGTAGGTTAGACATGTTATGAAAAAACTATCAATAACAAGCATAGCTAACGATCTCCAGGAATGGCTGTTTAACGCTGTTACATCCAATAATTTGGTCTATAACAGCTGCTGGGAGGATCCGCGGCTGGATCGCAAAATGCTGCAGCTCGACCGGCAAAGCAGGGTCGTGATGCTCACCAGTGCCGGGTGCAATGCGCTGGATTATCTGCTTGACGGACCTCGGCTTATCCATTGTGTGGATCTTAATCCCGCACAAAATGCGCTGATGGAGCTGAAACAGTCACTGTTCAAAAACGGGAATTTCCCCCTTTTATGGGATTTCTTTGGAAAGGGTAAAATTGAAAGCGCATCAATTGTTTATCGTCAAGACCTAAGGCATTTTTTATCTCCTTCCAGCCGGCGGTACTGGGATAACCATATCGACTACTTTATTCCCTCCCCCACCCAGCCGAGTTTCTACTTCAACGGTACATCAGGAAAGGTTGCGCTAATGATATACAAGAGGATCCAGCGCAAAGGCCTCTCATCAAGAATACGGAAACTCCTTGATGCACAAACTATTAAAGAACAAATCTATTATTTTAAAGAGATTGAGCCGCTACTCTGGAATGGCTTTCACAAATGGCTGGCAGGCCAGCATGCGCTCACCAGCATGCTGGGCGTCCCGGCGACCCAGCGCAATATTATTGCTCAGAAATACGACGGGGGTCTGTTTGATTTTATACAGCAATCCCTGCGCCGGGTATTCACCGGGCGTCCCATTCATGACAACTATTTCTGGCGCGTGTATTTAACAGGATCATACCGGCGGGACTGCTGTCCCAATTACCTGCGCGAGGATTATTTTCAGTTATTACGCAAGCGCGAACACAAGATCAAAACGCATACTTTGACCCTGCTGCAATTTCTCAGGAACCATCCCGGCACCTATACGCACTTTGTACTGCTTGACCACCAGGATTGGATGGCGAACTCCAAACCGGATCTGCTTGCCAGCGAGTGGCGTCATATCCTGGCCAACTCCAAAGCCGGTACGCGAATAGTATTTCGTTCTGCAGGGGCTTCAATTGATTTTCTGCCCGCATTTGTCAGGGACAGGGTCGATTTTCATCCGGGACTGACCAACAGTCTCCAGGCCGGCGACCGGGTTGGAACCTACGAAAGCACGCACCTGGGACTCGTACAATGATGGACCCGGCCTCTTTCCATACCGTCTCCAATCAGGAACATGAAGTCGAGCGATACTACCGATTTCATGCCCCCCTCTACGATGCAACCCGCTGGAGTTTCCTGTTCGGCCGGGCGAGCCTGCTGGACATGATCCCGGTTCTGCCCTCAGAGCCGCAAATCCTGGAAGTCGGTTGCGGTACCGGGACAACTATTGAGCGACTGGAATTTTATTTTCCCGATGCCCGGATAACGGGACTCGACCTCTCGCCCGACATGCTGGGAAAAGCAGGGAGACGCCTTCGCCATTCGACGCAGGTAGAACTGAAACGGGGCCGTTACACAAGCGATAGCTTTGACTATAATTCTTTTGACCTGATACTTTTTTCCTACTCGATGACGATGTTTGGTCCCCATATCGACGCCTTCTTCAATCACATTTTGGAGGACCTGAAACCGAATGGATATATCGCTGTCGTTGATTTTAATACCAGTCCCTTTCCCTGGTTCCGACGGTGGATGAAGTTTAATCACGTCCAGTTAGACGGACATCTTCTGCCTCTGCTCAAAAAGTATTTTCATCCGGCCGCCATTAACATCAAAAAGGCTTACCTGGGATTGTGGACCTACTTCCAGTTTGTCGGCAAACCGTAAGCAATACCCACAACCACTTTTCCTGTGAGAAGAACATAACCTTTTCGTATTTTTGAGGCGTTATGGAGCAGATAGAACAACAGATTACAGAGATTGAAGAGGAACTCAGGGAATCGCCCGACGACGCAGCGTTGCTCAATGAACTGGGCATCGGCTATCACATGCTGGGAGAATACGATCAGGCCGTGGAAGCCTACCAGCGTTCCCTCGCTGCCGATCCCGGGAACTTTAAAACGCATTTCAACCTCGCCAATACCTTTTTTGAGCTCAAACAAATTGAACGGGCGGTGACCCACTATCTGGATGCGATTGATATTCAGCCCGACTATGTCCCCGCCCTTAACAACCTGGCCGATATCTATGAGCTGGCCGATGAGACGGAAAAAGCACGGGAGCTTTTTGAACATATTACCAAAATCAAACCGGATGATGCGATGGGCTACTTCAACCTGGGGAACCATCACCTCCGCGCTAACAATACGGTTGAAGCCGGACGCTGTTACAAAAAAGCCATTGAGCTGAATCCCGGATTCTACGAAGCCTACAATAATATCGGCTTCATGCTGAAGCATATAGAACAGTATAGGGAGGCGATTCCTTATTTTGAGCAGTGCCTGGAAATTGCCCCTG
>NZ_JBEPWZ010000315.1:0-3333 GCF_041642155.1 Fodinibius sp. | reverse complement strand
ATCATCTATATGCTAAAACCATTGTTATAGAGAAAAATGGAACAGTTACTGCATTTGTTGCATGTGATCTTATTAGTTTACCTCATCAATTAGTTAAAGAAACAAGGAAACTACTGGAAAAACAGATAGGTATTCCCGGATCAAACCTGATAATGTCCGCTACACACGTTCATGCTGGTCCCCAGTTGAACCCCCTTTTTTGGAATGCGGTGGGAGGAACGCCAAAACAAAAGAGCAAAGAATATACCCATAACCTACCCTCAAAAATTATTAAAAGTATACGTTTGGCAAAAAAGGAACTTCAGCCTGCCCGCGTATCTGTAGGAAGCACAAAACAGAATTCTATAAACTTTAATCGGCGATTTCTGATGAAAGACGGAACAGTGGAGACAAATCCGGGTCGTCTGAATCCGGATATTGTTAAACCCACTGGTCCAACCGATCCTGATCTGTCTGTGGTGTATTTTGAATCGATGGATGCTGAGCCTTTGGCTACTTTGGTAAATTTTTCTCTTCATGTGGCTGTAAGAACAGGTAATCAGATCACAGCTGATTTCCCTGGTAGGATCGCCTCAGTGTTAGCAGATGTTAAAGGAAAAGAGATGGTGACTATTTTTACGAACGGAATGTCGGGAAATATCAATCATGTTGATGTTGATCAACATCAACTATTTGGGAGCCGCGAGGAATCAGTTCGAATAGGTACTATTCTGGCCGGGAATGTGCTTGAAATGTATCCTTCTCTTCGAAAAGTTGAATCCAATTCGTTAAAGGTTCATACACAACCAGTCAACCTTCCCATACCTGATATTCAACCTGATAAAGCAGAATGGGCAACAGAAGTGATCAGGCAATTTGGAGATCCGGAACATCCATCATCTTTTAGCGATGTGGTGGAAGCATGGCGAATTCTTGACTTAATAGAATTGGATGAAGGACTTCAGGCCCGTCATGCTGTAACAACTACAGTACCCTTATCTGAAGACGGGCAAGCGTTAATGAGTGAAGTGCAGGCAATTACACTGGGAGATGAGTTGGCTTTAGTAGGGTATCCCGGTGACGCTTTTGTTGAGCTTGGTCTGAGTATTAAAGAACATTCGCCTTTCCCGTTTACTGTTGTGAGTGAGCAATCAGGAAATGGGGTACTTAGCTATGTCCCCAACAAAGAAGCCTTTGCGGAGGGTGATTATGAAGTGAGAAGTGCTCGTATTAAACCGGGCGGGGGCGAAATAATGGTGGAAGCCGTAATCAACATGCTCAATAATTTAAGATAATCTATTAATCTAGTTTATAATATGATGTTACTATTTATTCGCTTCCAAATGAGTTCTTCTGGCCAAATAGGTCCATACACAAATCCAGCAATAGGCTACCTCAAAAAGAGTATCGGGCCCACGTTCTTTTTCCTGTTCATCCTTTTTGCAGGCGGTGCCGATGGACTACACGCGCAGGACCAACAAAAAACTTTCCGGGCCGGGGCCTCCCTGAGCAATATTACCCCGCCATTGGGTGAACCTATTGTAGGAAACTGGAATTCACCCCCCGCGACGTATGTCCATGACCAGCTGTATGCCAAGTCACTGGTGCTCGATGACGGAGATACCCGGCTGGTGTTTGTACTTGTCGATAACGTGGGCGTTAACCGGGAGGTCTTTGACGCCGCCAAAAGCCTGGTTCGTAACGAGACCGGTCTGGAAAAGAAAAATATGCTGATGGCGGCTACCCATACCCACTCATCGATCAGCGCCGGCGGGGAGGGACAGAAACGCCGGGGCTGGCACTATGGCGAGCCTCTCGATGAGTACCAGCGGTTTCTGGCCCGGCGGATTGCGGATGGCGTTCGGATTGCCATGGAAAATTTGCAGCCGGCCGAAATTGCATGGGGATCCGTCGACGCCCCGGAACACGTCTTCAACCGGCGATGGATCATGGAGGAGCCCGTATCAAATCCACTGGGGACCCAAGACAAGGCGCAGATGAACCCGGGGCACCAGAACCCGGCGCTGGTGGAGCCGGCGGGACCCACGGACCCGGAAGTGTCCTTCATTGCGGTGCAGTCCAAAGAGGGGACCCCCATTTCGGTGCTGGGGAATTATTCGCTTCACTATATCGGAGGGGTTCCAGGGGGACACCTTTCGGCGGATTATTTTGCGGTGTTCGGAGATCGCCTGAAGGAACTGCTGCAGGGGGACCGCCAACACCCGCCTTTCGTGGGCATCATGTCCAACGGCACGTCCGGGGATATCAACAATTTGAATTTTGCCGAGGCCCCGGAACGCAAACCTCCCTACGAGCAGATGCAGATGGTGGGCCGTGACGTGGCCCAAAAAGTACATCGCGTATATCAGGGGCTGGAATTCAGGGAGTGGGTGCCGCTTCGGTCCGCCCAGTCGGAATTGACGCTTGATGTCCGCCGGGCGTCCCCGGAGATACAAGCGAATATGGAAAAAATAAGGGACCGGCCTGAGGGGGCGGAACCACTTTATCATCGGCTGGAGAAGGTCTACGCCGGGCGCATAGCACAGCTGGAGGAGTGGCCCGACCAGATTGATATCCAGTTGCAGACCTTTGGGATTGGCGAGCTGGGGATTTCAGCCATTCCGTTTGAAGTATTTGCCGAAATCGGACTGGAAATCAAGGAAGAAAGTCCCTTTACCGATACGTTCACCATTGAACTGGCCAATGGCAGCTACGGCTATCTGCCGACCCCGCCGCAGCACGAGCTGGGGGGCTATGAAACCTGGCTGAGTACAAACCGGGTGGAAAAGGAGGCCTCGAGCAAAATTGTGGCGGAACTGATGAAGTTATTCAACGAGGTTCAAACAAACCAGTAGGAACTGCTGCCGGGAATTACAAGTGATATTATATGAGGAAGAGAAAAAGCCCCCGTGTTATGAGGAAGAAGGTCAGGCGTAAAAAATGGATGGAGACCTGTCCTTCGTGGTGCCGGGATCTGCTGGGGGCCGCGGGCGGGCATTACTTTTTGGGGTTGGGATTCCTGTTTTTCCTGCTGATTGCTGCCGCCGGCTGCCGGGAGGGGGACGTAGAATCCACCGACCTTGAGTTGGAATCGGGATTGCGGTTGGAGACGGTGGCGAAAGAGCCGCTGGTGATCGATCCGGTGGCTTTTGCCTATGATGAGCAGGGCTATCTGTATGTGGTGGAGGATCGCGGGTACCCGGACCCGATGGAAGAAGGCGCCTCGCTGACTAAAGAGGGCCGGATTGCGCGCCTGGAAGACAGCGATGGGGACGGCCGTTACGACCAGCGAACGGAATTTGCCACGGGCCTTACCTATCCGAACGGGATTATGCCCTGGCGCGGGGGGATCTT
>NZ_JBEPWZ010000314.1:0-3344 GCF_041642155.1 Fodinibius sp. | reverse complement strand
GGCCCCGTCCACAAACTCGAAATAGAGTCCGTCGCGGTGCCCCCGGACATAGTTGCCCGTGATTTTCACATCTTTTGTATACCAGAGATGAATGCCGTTCCCTGAATTGGTCTCCCGCTGTCCCGATGCCGTTATGTGATTATTCCTGAGTATCGTCCCCTCCGACTTGGCCAGGTAAATCCCGAAGAAATTATCGACGAGTCGTACATTCTCGATAAGCACTTGGTTGACATTTTCAACCAGTATTCCGGCGTAGTCATCCATAAAACCCGCCTTGCTGTTGTGGACGCCGATATTTTTGACAGCGACGCTGTCGGCTTCAATGATCACGACAAACCCCTGGTTGTCGCCGTCGATAATCACGTTCCCTTCTCCCAGCAGGGTAATGGGCTTGCGGATACGGACATCAAATTCGACATACCGTCCCTCTTTGACCAGTACCGTATCTCCTGCTTCAGCCTGGTCGATGCCTTCCTGCACCGAAGGGACGGGACCGTCTTTGGAGACCGTGACCTGCGTGGCCCGGGTCATCTCAACCGATCCCAGGAACACGAGTCCGGTAACCAATCCTATGGTTAGTGTTCGTAGTTGCATAGCCTCAATCCTTTTATTCTTTACTTCTTTTATTAAACAAAAACAGTCATTGCGGTAGTTCGTTGTCTACTGGCCTAATTGGGACACCACCTCCCATCCCAGCAGTTTGCCGGGACGCTCAGCGATATGCCGTTTGGCCGCCTCCGGTGAGGGAAACGCCAGCAGCGATTCGCCCATCGGGCTGTTGACCACCTCGCTTTTGACATATTGCGCTTCCGTTGCCCTCAGCCAGGTTCCCCCCTCAGCGTAATTGCTCACATAACGAAGGGCTCCCTCTGATACTTCGGGATGCTCGTTGGCATAGGCGGTCATGCATTCAATGGCATCAAATTTATAGGCTTTGCCCTTTTCCGTGACGATCTGGGAGGCAAAGCGGTTATCGGTAATCATCATTTTACAGTGGGCGCATTCGTCGCTCCCGTAGTGAATGTCCGCCGGCTCCTGGCTGCAGGCGGTTGCAAGCAGCCACAGGCTTAAGGCGAAAATAAAGGGTGTGGTTATTCGCTTCATCATGGCACTTATCTATTATTCATCCTCTTTGCTTTTCCACCAGACAAGTCCCGCCACGCTCATGGAGAGCAGCGACAGATAGAACCCGATATGGGGAAGGGAAGTCGCGTCGATATTGAGCAGCTGCTTGCTGCCGATGAGCGGCGGCTGGTAGCTCATGCCCGGCACCTTGATCGGCGCATCGGGACTTAAATTATGTCCGTAGTCATAGCCCCAGATGTAAAAGTCCACCAGTCCGGCAACAGCCAGCAGTACAAACAGTCCGAGCCAGTACAGGATCCACTTTCGCCTGCCCATAAATGCGATGATCAGTCCGCTTATAATCAGAAAGCCAAAAATTACCGGCATAATTTTGAGTTCGGGAATAGAATCGGGTTGAATCTCCTTCATCCCGATATAGTGGTTGAGCCCATTGATATTGTTGAGGTCATTTTTCTCCTTGCCCACGATATTATCGACGGTGATATTCATACCCAGACCTTCGGGGTATTGCGGAGCCTTCATACTGATGCTCCAGATGGGAACAAAATAAACGCCGATTAACAACAGGGCAGCCAAGGCCATTAAGATACGTTTTTGGTTATCCATTGTTTCTGTACCTGATTACATATTGATTAATGCGTAGCACGTTAAGAGGAAGAGAGCTGTCACCCTCCCTTCCACAAGGATTGCGGCCATGTTACTGGCCTGTTCCGTAGGAAATTTCAACATCAGAGTCAGGCGGGGAGACGCGTATATAGCCCGACATCTCCTGGTGCAGAGCAGAGCAGAAATCGGTGCAGTAAAAAGGCACCACGCCCACTTTTTTGGGTTCCCATTTGAGGGTCAGTGTCTCTCCGGGCATAATGAGCAGTTCCGCATTGTTTGCTCCTTTTACGGCAAATCCGTGCGGCACATCCCAGTCCTGTTCGAGGTTGGTTACGTGAAAATACACCTCGTCGCCCACCTTGATGCCCTCGATATTATCGGGTGCGTAGTGGCTTCGTATTGTGGTCATGTATACATGCACTTCGTTGCCTTCGCGCTCGACCCGCGCCTCTTTTTCACCCTGGGTGACGAATGGATGGGCGTTGTCGGCTATCTCATAAAAACGCTTTTGGTTGTCCATCACCTTATCGGCGGCTATACCCTGGGCGTAGTGCGGCTCTCCCTCGGTGGGGAAGTCGAGCAACAGTTCCATCTTGTCCCCGGATATGTCAATAAGCTGCGCCGAGTGGAACATTTCCGGCCCGGTAGGCAGGTAGCGATCCTTGGTGATCTTGTTCAGCGCCACCAGGTACTTGCCGTCGGGCTTCTGGCTGTCGCCGCCCGGGATCATCAGGTGGCCGGGAGAGTAGTAGACATCAATGCGGTCCGTGACTTCCAGGGTTTCTACGTCCCACTTGACAATCTCCGAAGAAATAAAAGCGGTGGTATAGGCATTGCCCCTGTCGTCAAACTCGGTGTGGAGGGGACCCAGTCCCGGGTTTTGGACTTCTCCGTGGAGAATGGATTCATAACTTAACACCGGGATGCCCATCTCCTCGCCTTCAAAGTCCTCGTTTTCTATCGCCTGCTGAATTTTTTCAAAGGAGTGTACCGGGATAACGGTCGAGAGCTTCCCGCCCGCCGCAATGTATTGCCCGGAGGGGTCGACGTCCACGCCATGGGGCGACTTGGGAGTGGGCAGAAAGTAAACGAGTCCCTCCAGCTCACGGGGATCGAGCACGCGCACTTCTTCGGTCAGTTCACTTTTGGCGACTCCTCCCTCTTCATGGTCGATATAGTTGCGGTAGTGCTCGCCCGGAATCATTTTGCCCCGGCCTTCGGCCGCATACTCCGCCGCTTTTCTCCAGTTTACCGCCGCAATATAATCCTTGTCGTTTTTCGAGGCATTGATTTCCAGCAGGGTGTGGGCCTGCTCGCTGTTGTACGACGTAAAAAAGGACCAGCCGTCCGAGGGACCTTTGCCGGAGTGAGAGAGGTCGTAATTGAAGCCGGGCATGCGAATTTGGAAATCCACACTCATTGCGCCCTCATCGGACACTTTGATGAAAGAGAGGGTTCCATGGAAATTCTCCTTATAGCTGTCGATGCTCACATCCATATTCTGCAGCTCTTCATCCATCGGTACGCTAAAGCGCGTGGCCGCCGATACGTACTCCGTATTAGGCGTTACAAAAGAGGATGCGTGGTTCCCTGCCGAGTTTGGAATTTCTATGATTTCCTGGGTTTTGAAATCATCCAGTCCGATGCGGGCA
>NZ_JBEPWZ010000313.1:0-3347 GCF_041642155.1 Fodinibius sp. | reverse complement strand
GGCGGACGACAATCTCATCGCCCGGCGCTTCGAGGGCAAACCCCATGACGTCAAACCCGCAGCTTACATTGGCGACGCTGGCCGGGGCAAATACGCGGACTTCCCTGTGTTTATACGTTGCATTCATTAGCTATACGATTTTATTGCTGAAGGAGGGTACATTACTGATTCTCAGAATATCGGCCAATATGCCTCCGGCAGTGACCTCTGCGCCGGCGCCGGGACCTTTTACCACCAGCGGGGTGTCCCGGTAATGTTTCGTATGGAAAGCGATGATATTGTCACTGCCCGAAAGTCCACTGAAAGGGTGCCCGGAATCAATCTCTTCAAGTGCGACCGTGGCATCTCCCTGTTCGTACCGGGCAATATAACACAGCCGGTGACCTTGGGAGGCCGCCCGGTCGTACTGCTGGCGGAATTCGTCGTCGAATTCCGCCAGCTTCTCAAAAAAATCCTCTACGCTGTCCGCTTCCCGGGCCGGTTCGGGTACCAGGTTTTGCACCGTCAGGTCTCCCATTTCCACTTCAATCCCGGCTTCACGCGCCAAAATAAGCAGCTTGCGGGCCACATCCCTGCCGTTTAGGTCCTCCCGCGGGTCGGGCTCGGTATACCCTTTCTCCAGGGCATTCCTGACAACCTGACTAAAGGGCGTTTTCCCATCATAGGTGTTAAATATATAGCTCAGCGTTCCCGACAGCACGCCCTCTATCTTGGTAATTTCATCTCCCGCCAGCACCTGCTCTTTCAGCGTTTTTACGACCGGCAGTCCCGCTCCAACGTTCGTCTCATAGAGATACATCACATTGTGTTCAAGCGCCAGCTCCTGCAGCTCCTGGTAGCGCTTCAAAGTACCTGAATTGGCTTTTTTGTTGGCGGTGACCAGCGAAAAATTAGCCTTCATCACTTCGGGATAAAAATCGGACACCTCCTCGCTCGCGGTACAGTCGATAAACAGGCTGTTGGGCAGGTTCAGCCGGTCAGCTTCCTTCAAAAACTGCTGAAGGCTCATCGGTTCTCCCTCCTCTTCGAGACGATCCGGCCAGCCCGTAAACGGCATCCCCTCTTCACGGATTTTGTAATACCTTGAGTTGGCAATACCGCAGAGCTTGAGTTCTATATTATGCTTCTCAAAAAGGAGATCGGCCTGTTTCTCAAACAGGTCGAGCAGCTTGCTTCCGATCAGTCCGATGCCAATCAAGAACAGGTTGACGGATTTTATCTCACTCAGGAAAAAGGCGTCGTGGATCGTATTGAGCGTCTTAGCCAGGTCATCCTCCTGGACAACAATCGAAATATTCCGCTCCGAAGAGCCCTGGGCGATAGCGCGGACGTTAATGCCATTGCGTCCCAGTGACCGGAAAAAGCGTCCCGATATCCCCGGCGTCCGTTTCATTCCTTCGCCGACCGCAGCCACGATGGAACAATCCGGCTCCTCTTTTATCTCGTCGATAATCCCCTCCTCAAGCTCCCGCTTAAAATGATGTTCCAGCGCCCGCATAGCCAGGGGAGCCTCATCGGGCAGAACGGCGAAACACACGGTATGCTCCGAGGACGCCTGGGTAATCATGATAATGTTGACCCCGGCATCGGCCAGCGCCGAAAAAATACGAGCGGCGAATCCGCTAACGCCCACCATCCCGCTTCCTTTCAGCGTGATGAGGGTAATGTTGTCAATCGAGGAGATCCCCTTGACGCTCGACTTGTCATCCTGCACCTCCTGCGTAATGACGGTTCCCCTGGCTTCGGGTTTGAACGTATTTTTTATATAGATGGGAATCGCCTGCTCCATCGCCGGGTGGATGGTCGGCGGGTAGATAACCTCCGCCCCGAAATGAGAGAGCTCCATCGCCTCTTCATACGAGAGCCTTCCGATCGGCAGATAGCGCCCTACCTTGCGGGGATCGGCCGTCATGATCCCCTCGACGTCCGTCCATATTTCAATAGCTTCCGCATCCAGGGCAGCCCCGATAAGGGAGGCGGTATAATCCGACCCGCCCCGCCCGAGGGTCGTCGTTTCGCCCGTTACCGTGGAGGAGATATAGCCGGTAACAATCCCCACAAATTCACTTTCTTTGAGCCGTTCCCGGATATTTTCGTAGGTTGTGGGGACCAGCACCCGGGCGTTGCCAAAATCGTCGTTGGTCTTTATCAGCTCCCTGGCATCAATGTACTCCGCCTCTATGCCGCTGCTTGCCAATGCCTTGCTGAGGATATAGGCCGAAAGGCGTTCTCCGAAGCCCAGCACAAAGTCGCGGGTGCGGTCGGTAAGCTCGTGCGTGAGGGAGACACCATGCAGCACGTCGTCGAGCTCGTTAAGTAACACTTTGAGCTCGGTCAATACCGTGCTTTGCTGCTTGACGCCGATAAGCTTGCGCACAATATCAATATGACGGTCTTCAATAGCCTTGAGCTGCTCGCGGTAGGCCTGGTTGCCGGCAGAAGCGTCCTCCACCATCTGCAGCAGCGTGTTGGTCACCCCCCCGAAGGCGGATACAACCACCTGGATGCGGCCTTCTTCCCGCTTCAGGGCAATAAGTTTTAGAACTCTTCTGATGGCATCTTCTGATCCCACAGAAGTGCCGCCGAATTTTAAAATGCGCATTTTGTTAATTTAAATATATAAAATAGAACGATTGATTTAGGCTGTAGACTGTATTGTGGTCAATTCCTTGCACATACATCATCTACCCTATCGCAGTGCCTCCTCCAATTCAAGCGAAGCGTCGCTTTGGGCGTCACGATATTTTACAATCACCGGACAGGCCATACTAAGTCCCTGTTCGGTCGCCCAGGAGCCGCTCATGGGACGTGTACCGGGAACGACCACGGCCCCTTCGGGGATGGCGGCTCCTTTTTCGAGTATCTCTTCGTTAACACAGTCGTAGACGGGGATCGATTTTGACAAGGTGACCCCGGGGGCGATAACCGCTCCTTTTTTTACCAGGATGCCCTCCACAATAACGGACCCGGCCCCGATAAAACAATCATCTTCGATCACCACGGGACTTAATCCCACGGGTTCAAGGACGCCTCCCAGCTGCACGCCGGCGGAGAGATGGACGTTTTTCCCCACCTGGGCACAGGAGCCCACCAGGGCATGGCTGTCGATCATCGATCCCTCATCCACGTAAGCGCCTACATTCACATAGGCCGGTGGCATGATGATCACTCCGGGGGCAATATAGGCGCCGCGACGAACGGACGATCCGCCGGGGACAAGGCGTACGCTGTCGGCTACGGTAAACCGCCGGGGAGGGAGATTCTGTTTGTCAACAAAGCCGTCGTAGATGCCGGAATATTCGGTATTTTCGCCGGCGCCAAAGGAAGCCAGTATAGCTTCTTTTACT
>NZ_JBEPWZ010000312.1:0-3375 GCF_041642155.1 Fodinibius sp. | reverse complement strand
CGAGCTCATGAAATCGGACCCTGAACGCTATATCATCCCCCGAAACGGCAATTTTCCAAGGGTCGGAGGATATACCGAAGAAACGGGCGGCTACTATGTCGATGAAGGTGCTCCCGGTTATGACGGTGGATTCATTCCCGGTGTTCAGGAAGTGGAGGGAGAATATGTGGAACATC
The DNA here is from genome assembly GCF_041642155.1 of Fodinibius sp. Lineage (NCBI taxonomy): Bacteria > Pseudomonadati > Balneolota > Balneolia > Balneolales > Balneolaceae > Fodinibius > Fodinibius sp. The sequence goes on along the minus strand of NZ_JBEPWZ010000312.1, from coordinate 3,199 downwards.
TCGGGGGAGAAGGAACCAATTACCGACCGATAACGACGTTGTATCCCTGGAGTTTTAACCAGCAGGTAACCTTTGATGCATCCTTTGTAAAATTGAGGGATATCACTCTGGGATACGATATCCCATCGGTACCTGCGGTGGAAAGTCTGAGGGTTTCGGTTTATGCCCGGAACCTGCTGCTCTGGACGGCGGCTGGTATCGGCATCGATCCTGAACGAGCATTTACGGCCCAGGCTTCCCCACAGGGAGATACAAGCATGATGTTCCGGCAAGGACTGGAATGGCAAAATGTACTGCCCCACTCCATGTCACTCGGATTTAACGTAGATATTAACTTTTAACGAGAAGCCCCACTATTATGAATTTGACAAGTACCTATAGCAAATGGTTAGTACTGATAATCATAGCCGGCTTTGTTGTCAGCTGCGATGAGGATCTGACAAAAACCAATATCAACCCGAATGGAGTGAGCCCCGAGTCGGCGAACGCCAGCCTGCTGCTTCCGAATTTAATGCGCAATTTCGCCCGTGAGTATACCCATCTTGGAGAGGGACATATTGCAGGGGTCGTTCAGCATATGCAGGAAGATGCCTGGAATGAGGAATATAACGAGTATGACTGGGAGCCGAGGGACTGGGATAATTACTATAACATGCTGCGTAATAACCAGTTTGTGTATGAAAAATCGGTCGAAGAAGAACAGGAGGCCCTGCAGGCTATCTCGTTGACCATGAAAAGCCTGATATTTGGTCATATAACGGATCTGTGGGGCGACGCGCCTTATTCCGAGGCGTTAAAAGTAAGTGACGATGACCCCGTTTTAACACCTGCATTTGACAGCCAGGAAGATATTTATCTCGGGGTGATCGAAGATCTTAAAGAGGCGGCGTCGCTGTTTGACTCCGGAGCCACATTGGGGAATACGGATGCAGACCTCTTTTTTGGCGGTGACATGGAAAAATGGCACAAGTTTGCCCATTCTCTGATTCTGCGATATTCCATGCGGATATCCGAAAAACTTCCAGACGCTGCCCGGGATAATATCCAGGAAGTCTATCAAAGCGGAATATATCTGGAAAGTGTCAGTGATGACGTGAGTATCCCGTATAATGATGCTGATCCCTGGATAACGGCCGCTACGGGTACCGATGCCAGTAACTTCCGGAGGAGACGGCCGGCGAATACGCTGCTTGATAAATTGATGGAGTATAACGATCCCCGGTTGGAGGTCTGGTTTGCCCCTGTTCATGTACGTTGGGTCGAAGATACCTCACTGGAGGTCGCTGTAGAACCTACGATTCGCCGAAATGGTGAGCCCACTGATATCGTATCCATGACCGAAGAAGAGTATTATGCGGAGGTTAGTACGGGCAACGAATTTACCAGGCATTTTAATCCGGAACTTTCGGAGACCGAGTACGATACTCGCGAATATGTCGGTTTGCCAACGGCTTTAGTGGAACCTACGGCACATAACGGCAACCCGACTCCGGGTCAGCAGGTACAAAATCAGCATGTATCCCAATTGGGTGAAATTTTCAGACAAAGAAGTCATGAATTGGTTCAATCCAGAGTTATGACCGCGGCGGAAGTGCATTTTATTCTCACGGAAGCGGCCTTCAAAGACTGGATCAGCGCAGATGCAGAAAATCTTTATAACGATGCAATCCGGGAAGCGCTTAGTGTCTGGGGAGTGGGAGATAGCTATAATGACTATATTTCCACGGAGGGCGTCTCCTATGAGGGTACATTGGAGCAGATCATGGAACAGAAGTGGATCGGGGCTTTCACAATCGCCACGGAAGCTTGGTTCGACTGGCGCAGAACCGGATACCCTGAACTGGAAGCGGGTCCTGCTGCATTGCGTCCTGTCCTGCCCCTGCGGTTTACGTATGGGAATAACGAACTGGATACCAATAGTTCAAATGCCAATGAGGCCATTGAACGACTGGAAGAAACAGAGTACTCGGTAGTCGGTAAAAACAGTTCCTGGTCCATGTCATGGCTCTTTCAGGGCACCGAACACCCATCCTGGTGAAGCGGTTTCGGTCTATCGACCTGATGATGTACCCCTTGCATTTGAGCAGTATCGCAACCAAGCGGCTGGAATATGAAGGGTGGCAGAGCGCATGCCCGAATTAGATGAGACTTTGCCATGTTCATTACTGTATCTCCGCGAGCACCCCGGACCACAGGGATAACATTGAGAGAGTTTTAACTATTTGTTTGGTTAATTGGAAATAGTTGCCGTTTATTTATGATAAATGAATACAATTATAGAACATCCCTGTTATGGTTAGGTATATTATGAAAGGTCGCTTTCTCGCACTATTAATGTCGGTATTGGCGGTTATTAATCTATTATCTTGCAGTCAATCGAAAACTGGGAGTGATAAATCCGGCATTCAGCATGTGAAAGTATTTTCTGAAGAAGACCGGTTTGCCGGCTGGCCGGCAAATAACGGGATATGGAGCTGGGAAGATGAAATATTGGTGGGCTTTGTAGAGGCCGAATATCGTGAAGAGGCGGGGTTTCATACCTATGACCAGCAGACGGCAAGGCATAAATATGCCCGCAGCAAGGATGGGGGACTTACCTGGAGTATTGAAGATGCCTACGAACAAGGCCAGACGGGCTGGGGATACGACCATCACCTGGACCGCGATATTGCTGATCCTCCTGTAGAGCTTGAGGAGCCGGTGGATAATTTTTTAGACCCTGACTTTATCATGACATTTGTGCGTCATAATAATAACGATGGTCCCTCGCATTTTTATTACTCGAATAACAGAGGAAATAAATGGGAAGGTCCCTATCGTTTTCCGGATATGGAAACTTCGGGGGTCGCCACTCGAAACGATATTATTATTGATGGAGAACAAGCGTTGAATGCTTTTATTACGGTTGCGAAGGAAAATGGGAAAGAAGGACGTGTTGCGATGGCGCAGACCGCTAATGGAGGCGTAGACTGGAATATTAAATCCTGGATCGGTTCGGAACATGACGGGTTTGATATCATGCCCTCTTCGGTCAGGCTTTCTCCGACTGAGATTTTCACGGTTACCCGGACGCGGGATAAAAATCCGACAAGAGATTATATAAAAGCCTTTCGTTCCGATGATAACGGAGAAAGCTGGCAGCGCCTGGATGATCCTGTTGCAGATACCGGGCAATACGGATCGCCTCCCGCGTTGGTAC
>NZ_JBEPWZ010000311.1:0-3380 GCF_041642155.1 Fodinibius sp. | reverse complement strand
GGTGACGTTTGCGGACGTGACAACGGGGCGCCCTTCCCGCGGGCTAAGGGGACGGTCTATGATGCGGGGGTGCGAACGCCACTGATATTCCACTGGCCGGAGCGCGTTGAGGCGGGCAGCCGATACGGGGGGCTGACCAGCGTGATTGATCTGGCCCCGACCCTGCTGGAGCTGACCGGCGCCCCCATCCCCGGGAGCATGCAGGGAAGGAGCATCCTGGGTGTGCTGTCCGATCAGACGCTGCCGGGCCGGGAGTATGTCTACAGCGAGCGGAACTGGCACGACAGCGACGAGCACATCCGGAGCCTGCGCACCGAGCGTTTCCGGCTCATCCAGAACGCCTACGTGGGGCTCCCGCACGGCACGCCCGCGGACATCGGGGGCAGTCCTTCGTTCCGGAGCCTGATTGAGGGCAAGAAAGAGGGTACGCTCACGCATGCGCAGTCCCGGCTGTTTGAGGCGCCGCGTCCCCGCATCGAGCTGTACGACCTGCAGGAAGATCCCTGGGAAACCCGAAACGTGGCGGCCAGCTCGGAGCACTGGGAGAAGGCCCGCGAGCTGGCCCAGCAGCTCAACGACTGGAGAGAAGAGACCGGCGACTTTCCCCCTCATCTGCGGGTACGGGACGACCACACAGATCGCATGACCGGCGTCTGGTTTTCGGGGGAAATTCCGCCCATGCGCAACCTCCGGGAGCAGAAAGATAGCACCGGTAGCAAGGAGTCCCGGCAATAGAAGCTTTTAAAATCAGTCCCGAAGCATCGGGAAATATCAAAGCCTGAGTGCGTCTACAATTACTGCATGTAGGGGCATATGTGAAGATCTGAAATGCGCGAAAATGCAGAGATTAACCAAAAGAACGGGTTTGCTGTGTTTTCGTTAAGGAAGTGCAATAGGAAGGATTAAGCTTGTGGGACGCCTCCACAGGTTTCACCCAAGCGGCTTATATTCATGTTGCAATGAAGAAATAAAGGTAATACCAATTAAATAAACGTCGATTGACAAGATGACTTTTCAATATCTGTATTCATACAAGTGTAAGTTTATTCGCCTTTTAAAACGATGTTGGTTGCCAGTTCTGTTCATTGCTATAGCCGGAGGAGGGCAGTTGTCAGTGGGACAATCCTATAGCACCGCCGCATCCGGGACCGGAACGAGTTCTTCGGATGCCGGAGTGGAGAAGCCGCCCAACATCATCGTCATGTATTCCGACGACCACACCGCCCAGTCCATCGGCGCCTACCGCGAGGCGCTGAATTACGGGCTCAAGCTGGATCACACGCCCACCCCCAACATCGACCGGATGGCAGAGGAGGGCATGCGCTTCGACAACGCTTTTGTCACCAATTCCATCTGCAAACCCTCGCGTGCGGTATTGCTGACGGGGCAGCACAGCCATCTGAACGGGGTATTAACTAACTTGCAATCGATTGACGTGGATCTGGAAACGTTTCCCAAACTGCTCCAAAAGGCCGGCTACCAGACCGCCATGATCGGGAAGTGGCACCTGGGCACCGAACCCCAGGGCTTTGATTATTACGAAGTACTCTATGGACAGGGGCCCTATTACAACCCGACCATGCGAACCCCGGAGGGCGACGTGGATTACCAGGGTCATACGACCGGGATTATTACCGATATGGCATTGCGTTGGCTGCGCATGGATCGGGATCGGGACGAGCCGTTCATGATGATCTACAACCACAAGGCCCCGCACCGTGAATGGCTGCCGGGTCCGGCTCTGAACGACTATCAAGATCGGGACCTGCCGGAACCTTCTTCGCTGTTTTATGACTATTCCGGACTGACGACCGCGGCCCATGAGCAGGATATGGAGATCGGAGAGGTTGGAGGTTCCAATATGAACTGGGGAAGAGATCTGAAAGTGCCCCTGCATCCCGAAACGGGTGAAACAAACGAGGGCTGGAATAACTTGGTCAAAGGAAACAGGCTGACCGATGAGCAGCTGGAACGCATCAAAGAAGCGTATGCGGAGGACAATAAGTATCTCTACGAAAATTACGAGCAAATGTCCGAGGAGGAACGGCTGCGCTGGCGGTACCAGCGGTATGTCAAGGACTACCTGAGGGTCATTCGTGAAGTCGATGATGAGGTGGGACGAATGATGGATTACCTGAAACGTGAGAACCTGCTGGACAACACCGTGGTGATCTACGCCGGAGACCAGGGCTTCTTCCTGGGCGAAAACGGCTGGTTTGACAAGCGCTGGATCTACGAAGAGTCGATGCGGATGCCGCTGATTGTCCACTGGCCGGAAGGTATTGCCCCGGAGTCGGTCAACAAGCAGCTCGTACAGAACCTCGACCTGGCCCCCACGGTGCTGGACCTGGCCGGTGCGGAAATCCCCGGGCAGATGCAGGGCCGCTCGCTGGTCCCTCTGCTGAAAGGCGAGGAGCCCGCCGACTGGCGCGATGCGGTGTATTACCACTATTATGAGGGTCCCGAACTGGAAAGGGGATGGCATGACGTGGCCAAACACTACGGCGTTCGCACAGACCGGTACACCCTGGCCCACTTTTATACCCATGACGAGTGGGAACTGTTTGACCTGGAGGAGGACCCCGAACAGCTGCAGAGCGTTTATGGCGACCCGGAGTATGCCGAGGTACAGGAAGAGCTCAAGCAGAAAATCAGGGAGCTCCAGCAGCAATACGAGGTTGAAGATCCGGAGAGGTAGGCATGGATCGCCGGAATTAATCCTCGTTTTACCTTGGTTATAGGACCTGCAAGGGAAAGGCGGGGGGGAATGAAATGAGAAGCCTACGATGCGGTCCACGCAAGGTCTTTATTGTTAGCTGGCCGGGAGTTGTTGAACCGGAACCGGTCAGCCGAAAACGAATTGATACGTCCCCGGTATTCTCGATTTGAGGTGAGGCTGGTCGTTTTGGTTCTAAGCGGGAGTAGTCCGGACCAAACACCGATAATTTCGTTTAAGGAGGGCTGCTATTCGGGACTGCCCATGGAAGCTGATCTAAGTCTATTAAAATTTTGGAGGCCGGAGGATTCGCTGTCGTAATTTGCATTGAAGCGGGTTCGTGGATTCTGTAGGACAATTGTATCACCTTGACGGGGACCTCTTCGAGATAAACAACCTCTCGATGGAGCATCCTGAAGTGGCTGAGTGGCTCCAGACTCGACTTCGAGCTCTTGATGAGTAGTGACAGCCTCGTTGTTAGTTCTGTATGGAACGTTTCCCTTTCACCTGTGCACTACGCATTGAAGATTTTTTTCTGGGATAATAGTGGGCGAGCGCTGTGTATATTAGTTTCTGTAAAAGTAGGTAAGGAATTGGAAAAAAAGAAAGGCCATGGCTAGGTTTGATTGAATCACCAAAACCCAAACCAAACCATCGATGCCAT
>NZ_JBEPWZ010000310.1:0-3381 GCF_041642155.1 Fodinibius sp. | reverse complement strand
GGGCTTCCCCTCATCCTCCAGAAAGCGGATATTGGCTTTGGCATCCAGGAAATGAGCGAATTGGGCTTTCTCCTCGTCGTCATGCTCCTGCCCGCCGATCATCTCTTTCCATCCTTCCCCGGAAACCCAAATAGTGGCATCCGGAAAGGTAAGCTCCCAGTACCCGGCACTGCGTCCCGCCAACCCCCCGATATGGTCGTAATGCAGGTGGCTGGCAAAGATGTCAGTAATATCGTATTCCGTCAGATTATGCTCCCCGAGATTTTCTTTGATGGTTTCGGTGCTGGTATCCTCGCCGAAACCGCCCACCCCGGCATCGAAGAGTATATTCTGGTCCCCGGACCGAATTAAAAAGGGGTTGAGCGAGATCTTGAGCGCCCCTTTGGCCGGGGAATCTTCACGGTCGATACGGTTGAACTCCTTGTCGAGACCGACGCTGAAGGTGCCTTCATAAAGGGGATGGGCAATGGTTTTGGTCTGTGGATGTGCCATCTAACTATTACTATTGAAAAATTATAAACTTAAAAATGAAAACTACAAGAACGCACCAAATGTCCGAATTTTTCATTTTTAATTATTTTTTATTCTCATGCCGGTCATACGCTTCAATAATCTCGCGCACCAAACGGTGTCTTACGACGTCATTTTCATCGAGGTAGACAAAGGAGATGCCCTCAATATCTTTCAGAATGTGCTGAATGGATATAAGTCCGGAATGTTGCTTTTGAGGCAAGTCGGTCTGGGTGATATCTCCCGTAATGATGGCCCGGCTGTTAAAGCCGATGCGTGTCAGAAACATCTTCATCTGCATGTTGGTGGCATTCTGGGCTTCATCAAGGATGACGAATGCATTGTTTAGGGTACGTCCACGCATGTAGGCCAGGGGAGCGATTTCAATAATATTTTTTGCGAGGTGGAGTTCCAGCCGGTCGTACTCGATCATATCCTCCAGGGCGTCGTAAAGGGGACGCAGATAAGGGTCAATTTTTTCGCGAAGATCGCCCGGGAGAAAGCCCAGCGTCTCACCCGCTTCCACAGCGGGACGCGCCAGGATAATCTTTTTAACTTCGCGCGACTTTAACGCTTTGACAGCGAGCGCAACCGAAGTATAAGTCTTGCCGGTCCCGGCCGGACCGATGGTGAAGACAATATCATTGGTGGCCGACGCCTTGACAATCTGTTTTTGTCCCGGTGTCTTGGCGGTGATGGCGTTGCCGTCGTGAGTATTGAGAATAAAATCACCGCTGGTATTCGGGCGGCGAAGGGGGTTGGCTTGCCTGGAGCTCTGATCGTCCTGCTTAAGGGCGAGCACGGTATGCACATCCTGATCCGTAAGGTCGCCGTTTTGCTTCGCCATGGACTCGAGCTCGGCAAAGATCTCAAGAAGTTCCTCACGGTCTTTTTTTGGCCCCGAAATTTTGATGCCGTTGCCTCGCGCCGTAAGCCTGGTATCCGGATAAGAACTTTCCAGTTTTTTGAGATGTTCATCCCGGAATCCTAAAACAAGAACCGGTTCCACCTCTTTTATTTGGTATGTTTGGTCGCTAACAGTTGATTGTTCTGCGATAGTTAAATTCCTTTTTGATAGGGAGTATTAAATGTATGCAACAGGTAAAATAGGGAAATTGTATGAAAATATTGTAAAGGAACATTTCCTTAAATGACCATCCCTTTTCCAGCCTTTGCTTCTCTTAACAGCTCGTTAATTCTTTTTGGTATATCGGGAGCCTTGAATACCGCACTGCCGGCAACAAAAACATCGGCGCCGGAATTGCTTATTTTTTCAATATTATCGAGGTTTATCCCTCCATCAACTTCAATAAAAAAATCAGCCTGGTGTTCGTCGCGCATGGTACAGAGCCGCTGCAGGCGTTGATACGTTGTCCGGATGAACGACTGTCCCCCAAAGCCGGGATTTACGCTCATGAGGAGCACAAGGTCAACGTTGTTGATAATGGGTTCTATGGTTTGCAGTGAGGTCGCCGGATTGACGGCCACGCCCGCGGCAAGTCCGTGATGCCGGATGGACTGGATGGTACGGTGCAGATGGATGCAGGCTTCCTGGTGCACGGTAATCTGACCGGCCCCCGCCTCTGCAAACGTCTCTATAAAAGCGTCGGGATTTTCAATCATTAAATGGACATCGATAAAGGCATCCGTGCTTTTAGCCGCGGCCTGGACAACAGTGGGACCATAACTGATATTGGGAACAAAATGACCATCCATGATATCACAGTGGATCCACTGGGCGTCGGCCTTGTTACACTCTTCAATTTGTGATCCAAGTTGGCTGTAATCTGCCGCTAAAATAGAAGGAGCTATAACAGGTTGTTTATTTTCCATAAAAAGAGTATTAATTTTCTCCCGGGTCTGGAGCTGGCGTACCACCGGTGGTGTCAACGGTAGCACCGGTTTCGGATTCCTCCTGGTCGCCGAAGCGTTCGGAGACAATAAGTTTAAGGGTCTCTCCCTGAATAAGCTGATCATCTTGCGGAGAGTAATCGAGGATGATATTAGGTGCTGCTTCTTTGGTAGGTTCGTATTCAATTTCCTCGACGCGCAGCCCTACTTTTTGCAATTCCTGTTGAGCTTCTGAGAGCCGCAATCCCTTGATATCGGGGACGGTGACCAGCTTTTCTCCCAGTCCGTCACTCACGGAAAGGTCGATTGATTCTCCCTGGGGGACGACCGTCTGAGGAGGGATGGACTGTCGTAAAACAGCATCTTTAAATCGCGAAGATTCAAAACTGACCGTTCCAACCCTTAGCCCTGTATTGCTAAGTTGAATCCGGGCGTTTCTCAGCGACAGGTCCACAACGTCAGGGACGGTTACAGTAGGGTTGGCTTCCGTGTTGACCGTAAGGTATATTTTCCGGTTGGGCTTTACAATGTTAGCAGCATCAGGGGTTTGATCAATCACATAGTCGGCGGGGTATGCCTCATTGGAGCGCCGCTCTGCTACTTCAAACCGGAGTCCCCGATCGGTAAGTTTATCTTCAGCATCGGCGAGCGAAAGCTCGGATACCTTGGGAACCGTGACCCCTTCGTTATAATTGGTATAGGCGGGCATGATAAAGCTATCCATGAGGAACAGGAAAAGAATACCGGCAACTATGACGCTGCCCACACCCACGTATATTTTGTTATTTGTTCGCATAGTCTAATCTGCTCTATAGAGATTCTTTCACCCGTATTTCTAACACCAAATACCCGTGTTGCAAGGTTGTTTTCCGTGCCGCTGTATTGAAGCTTTCCGGTGGACCGGGATTCAGCCAAGCCGGGCTTTACAGAACAGTTTGCACGGGGTTTTGTTCACGACCGGCCTCCCTGTTAAAGGACCCGGCTTTGCTGTCGTAGTTTTTTGTACTCGTTGTAGAAAAC
>NZ_JBEPWZ010000309.1:0-3387 GCF_041642155.1 Fodinibius sp. | reverse complement strand
CAGCATGAGGATTGGAGCTGTTGGTAGGGAAATATCTGATAACGGCCTATAACAATGCCATATACAAATACCGATAAAAGTAAGATTAAAAAGATAAATTTTTTTTTAGAATCCATTAGTATGTAATCTTACGTAATGTGAATCTTAAGGATACCAGCATTAAAGACGCAATGTTGCGGCAAGCTGATTTAAGGGACTGTGAAGGGATTTAAGTTGAGCAATTACTAGAAGCCCAAAGATTATGTGGTGTTGAGTTAGAACCCGATATAGAAGAGAAAATTCAAAAAATTGCTCCAGAATTATTTATAAAATGTAATTGCTAAGACTTTTTCGGACAATCTTTGTCCTCCCCTGATGATTTCTGGCTTTTTTAGTTTTTCGTTCATTATTTAATAAATAACAATTTAATAGATAACATTTTTTGCCCCACCGGAACTGACCCCTTTATCGCAATGTTGGTAGATAAACTAAAAATAAATTATCAAAGAGATCAATCATATTTTTAATTCACTTACTGCCTTTTTTTGTTTCTTAAGTTTCGTATCCAATCGCTTTCAGAATCCAGGTTAATGGGGATATAAATGGTTCTACATACAAAGATACAATTGGTTTTTTGGGTTTTCTTAATGCCACTAATATTGCAATCAGCCTGGAATCGAAACATTTAATGAAAGTAATTGCAAAAAATGCGCGGCCAACCACAAACCAATAACTGGCCCCCGTCACTTTACATAACCGGCCCTTATACGACAAAACGGGATAAGATTTATTCTCCTCCCCCCTTCTTTCGAGGAAGGGAAACAAAAAGTTTGTGAGTACAAAACAGAACGCCCCGAAAACCACGTTTGATATTATCCATTATGCTCCTGCAGCTGTTTGCAGCACTGGACAAGGACTACAAACGTGGTTGTATGTACTTCATCATTTAGGTGGAAATCAATATCAAACGATTACAGGATCCATGCTTCCAAGCCCCCAATGTTAACGGATATGCCAAAATAACCGTAAATTAGACATTTACTATTAAGTAACTGCAGCCAATATGGATACTATTCCTGTCTCTTAGTCAAATAAAATTGCTGTACTATAAGCCTGGGATTCCTGTTCAGTATGGTATTGGTTCAAGAGCCATAATGCTCCCTCAAAAATACTTCCAGGGCCTGGTACTCCGCTTCCATCCCAATGCTTTTTTTCTCTTGATCGAGACTTGCAGCCAGCCGATCGGGCATGGCAACGGAGTGACCGATAACCGGCTCGATGATATCGCCGAATTTGGCGGGGTGGGCGGTTGACAAGATAATGACGGGAGCCCGATCTTCTTTTCGCTCGTCCTTGTACTGCCGGGCCGCCAGGTAACCAACAGCCGTATGCGGGTCGAGGAGGTAATCATAGTCGCTGTAGACTTCCCGGATCGCATCCCGGGTCCGGCCGTCGTCGAAGGAGGCGGCCCAGAGGTGCTGTTTCAGCGTCGCCATTTCCGGGTAAAGGGCCCGGATACGCTCCAGATTGCTGGGATTGCCGACATCCATGGCGCTGGAAATGGTAGTTCGGGAGGATTTCGGCACAAAATTTCCCTTCTCCAAAAAAGCAGGGACGACATCATTGACGTTGGTTCCCGCCACAAACTGCCCCGCCGGCATGCCGGTTTTCCCCGCCATCATTCCGGCCGTGAGGTTCCCAAAATTGCCGCTGGGCACGCAAAAATGAACCGGGCGGTTGTCTTCGATCTGCGCCAGCGCACTTGCGTAATAAAACATCTGAGGCAGCAGCCGGGCAATGTTAATGGAATTGGCCGAGCTGAGGGTTATATCCTCTCGCAACTCCTCGTCCAAAAAGGCCTCTTTAACCATTTTCTGGCAATCGTCAAAGGTGCCATCAACCTCAAGGGCCGTGACATTGCCCCCGATGGTCGTCAGCTGCTGTTCCTGCAGCTTGCTCACCTTGCCGCTCGGATACAGCAGGCATACGTCCACTCCTTCCACCCCTTCAAAGGCCTGTCCCACGGCACTGCCCGTATCCCCGGAGGTCGCCACCAGGATCACCATCTGCTCTCCCTTCCGGCGGGCCTGGTAACTCATCATCCGGGCCATAAAACGCGCGCCGAAGTCTTTGAAGGCCAGGGTGGGTCCGTGAAACAATTCCAAAATGTACCGGTTATCATGCAGGTGGACGAGCGGGGCCTCAAAAGAGAGGGCATCCTCAACCAGCGGCTGCAGCTCACGGGCGGCGACTTCGGGTATGAAGGTGCGGGACAGCTGCAGTCCTATTTCCTGCAGGGACTTCCCGTGAATATTCTTCCAGAGCGAGTCCGACAGATGCGGCCACCGGTCGGGCATAAACAATCCTCCGTCCGGCGCCAGGCCTCTTTCCATCGCCTCTAAGAAGCTGACAGAGGGTGTCTTTCCCCGGGTGCTGATGAATGCTATCGTTTCAGTCTTTGACATCGATTACTTTTGCTCCTTTGGTATTGATGCGGGATACATATTCGTCCGAGGGCAAGCCGATACCATCCAGCTCCGATTTCATAGCTTTGCTGACGTTCAGCGCTGTTTCGCGGTCGGGAGCCAGGGCAAAAATAGAGGGACCCGAACCGGCGATTCCGGCTCCTACTGCTCCACCGCCCAGCGCGGCCTCCTTGACGGCGTCGTAGCCAGGAATGAGAACCGACCGGATCGGCTCAATAATGACGTCTTCCATGGAACGGGCAATCAGATCCAGATCCTTGTTGATCAACCCGGCCACCAGTCCCCCCACATTTCCCCACTGCCTGACCGCCTGACCCAGCGAAATATCGTTTCGCAGGATCCGGCGGGTATCTTCGGTTTTGATTTCTATCTGCGGGTGTACAATAACCGCGTAGAGCGACTCGGGAAAAGGGAGGTTAAAGATATCAAGCGGGTCGGAACTGCGGATAAACACAAAACCGCCCAGCAGGGAGGGACCTACATTATCGTAATGGGCGGTCCCGCAGGCCACGCGCTCGCCTTCCGCGGCAAAGGGCAGCAGCTCCTTGCGGCCCAGCGGCTCACCCAGCAGCCGGTTGACCGCCAGTACCGCGCCCGCCGAACTCGCCGCACTGGAACCCAGTCCACTCCCCAGCGGCATCTGCTTGTGCACTTCAATTTCAATGCCGTTTTTAAATCCCACGTGGTCAAGCAGCGTCTGAACGGCCACGCTGGCCGTATTTTTAAGAGCGTCGATGGGCAACACCCCCTCGTCACCGGTAATGGACTTGATCACGACCTGGTCTTTGTCAGAGCGGCGGACGACAATCTCATCGCCCGGCGCTTCGAGGGCAAACCCCATGACGTCAAACCCGCAGCTTACATTGGCGACGCTGGCCGGGGCAAATACGCGGACTTCCCTGTGTTTATACGTTGCATTCAT
>NZ_JBEPWZ010000308.1:0-3404 GCF_041642155.1 Fodinibius sp. | reverse complement strand
TGGAGCTGTCGATCAAGGGATTGCATGCCCATATCGGCAGCGGGATCAAAGACCCGCTCTCGTGGAAACGAACGGCGATCATCCTGCACAAGGTGGCCCGTCAGCTGGGCGGCGTGGAGATCCTCGACCTGGGCGGGGGATTCGGTATCCGCGAGAACGATACGGAAGTGCACCTGGATATCCGGGAGCTCACGCAGTCACTGGCGCAGTTCAGGGAGGCGCATCCCGAGTATACCCTCTGGGTGGAACCGGGACGCTTTTTGGTGGCCGTGGCCGGGGTATTGCTGACGACCGTTACGCAGCTGAAGGGCAAGGGCAAGGTTAAATACGTGGGCGTGGATACGGGTATGAACTCGTTCATCCGTCCCGCCCTCTACGGTGCGCGTCACACCATCGTCAACCTCTCGCGGCTGGATGAGCCGAACAGCCAGTCGGTCAATATTGTGGGACCCATTTGCGAGTCGGGCGACAAGCTGGGCATCGACCGGCTGTTCCCGCAGGCGGCGGAAGGCGATGTCGTGCTGATCGCGAATGCGGGAGCGTATGGACAGGTAATGAGCTCGCACTACAACCTCAGACCGCCCGCCCAGGAGATTATTATTTAACGGAAAGGGGGACGCCCGCAATGAAGTTCCGTAGGAGCCGGGCGCCGGTCGGGCCTGATTTCTCCGGGTGAAACTGCACGCCCGTAAAGTTGTCCCGGCTGACGACAGAGGCGAACTCCGTGATATACCGGCAGGAGGCGATGGTGTATTCGTTGACGGGCGCATAGTAACTGTGCACGTAGTAGAAATGGTCGTCGGTCCCGAATCCGCGGAGCAGGGGATGATCCTGTACTTCCGAAAAGGTGTTCCAGCCCATGTGAGGCACTTTATCTTTCGAAGAGTCAAACTTTTTGAGGGTGCCCGGGATGATGCCCAGTCCCTCTGCATCCCCCTCATCGGAAGCTTCGTAGAACAACTGCATGCCGAGGCAGATTCCCAGCACGGGCTTGCCGGTCTGCTGAAGCCAGCCATCGAGTCCGTTGTCCCGCAGCGAAGCCATGGCGGGGCTTGCGTGACCCACACCCGGGAAGATAATCCCGTCCGCCCGGTCCAGCTCCGCTTTCTTGTTGGTGATGACATGTTCCACGTCCAACCGCTGCAGCGCATTGGAAACCGAAGCTAAGTTACCAGCGTCGTAGTTGATAATGGCGATCATGATGATATGCTATATGATAGTTATAAAAGGTTTTTGGTGCTTGGCAGAATATCGGCGTTTCGCTCACTGCGGCTGACAGCGGCCCGGAGGCAGCGGGCCAGTCCTTTGAAACAGGCCTCGATTTTATGGTGATCATTTGCTCCTTTCACCGACAGGTGAAGGGTGGCCTTCAGGTGAATGGCCAGCGAGTAGAAGAAGTGTTCAACCATTTCGGTGGGAAAATCGCCCACTTTCTCGCGCTCGAATGAGGCGTCAAACCGGAGGTAGGGACGCCCGGACAAGTCCAGCGCGACAGTGGCCAGGGTTTCGTCCATGGGCAGCAGGAAAGCGTATCGCTGGATACCGATTTTGCTGCCCAGCGCTTCAGTGATGGTTTCCCCGAGGGCAATAGCCACATCCTCGATCGTGTGATGCTCGTCCACTTCGAGGTCCCCGTCACAGCGGAGCTCCAGGTCCACCAGCCCGTGTTTGGCAATCTGCTCAAGCATGTGATCGAAGAAAGCCAGTCCCGTCGAAATGTCACTTTGTCCGCTGCCGTCGAGGTTGAGCGCAATCGCAATATCGGTCTCCGCGGTCTCCCGTCTTCGGGAGGCCCTGCGAGTGGGAAAACAGATCTTCCGGCTGAGGCCGATCCAGTCTTCGGCCTCTTCGATAAGTTCTCCTTCGGCGGAGGCCTGGAGCACGAAATCGCTTGCGTTGATGGAAAGGTCGGCCGATGCCCCGTCAACGGGATCGGCGGTAATCTGGTCGTTATGCAGCAGTTCCCGCTGCCGGGCAGAGAGTTCATCCGCCACAAAACCGAGCTTGTGGTCAAGCTGCCGCAGCCGCTGAAGTCCGTATAGCGCACCGCTCCAGAGCAGCTCGTCGCTTGTCCCTTTCAGGGCGTCCGGGGATATCCAAATCTTCATATCGATAGTTCTTTTAGGGCTGAAATTAGGCGTTTGTTGTCGGCGGGCGTACCCACCGTGATGCGCAGGGTACTCTCGCAGTGGGGCTCCTTGCCCCGGTACCGCACGATAATGCCCTGGTCCGCCAGCTTCTGGTAAACGTCCAAAGCGTTCTGTACCCTTACCAGCAGAAAGTTGGCCTCGGAAGGATAGATATGCTCCACAAGGGGAAGCTCCTGCAGCTGACGGCGCAGCTGCTTTCGCTGTTGCCTGATATCGGCGATGTTCGACTCGATGGAGCCGAGCCGGTCAAAGGCGTCCATCGCCTGGCTGGCCGTCAGCTTGTTGACGTTGTAGGGGGCTTTGACTTTCATCATGTATTCGATAATCTCCTCCGGCGCCACGGTAATGCCCAGGCGGATGCCCGCCAGTCCGAATGACTTGGAGAGTGTTTGCAGCACCACGAGGTTGGGGTAGCGGTTGACCTCGGACGCCCAGCTCTGCTGGTCGCTGAAGTCGATGTAGGCTTCATCGATGACGATGATGCCGGGAAACTCCTCGACCAGCCGGCGTATTTTTTCCCGATCAAAGGTATTGCCCGTGGGATTGTTGGGCGAGCAGAGCAGTAATATCTTGGTGTTCGGGGTGACCGCCTCCAGGATCCGGTCCACGCGCGGCTGAAAATCATCTTTGCTGAGCAGCACCTCGTCGATGGCGATGTCGTGGATGTTGGCCGAGACGCGGTACATGCCGTAGGTCGGGGGCGTGATGATGATTCGGTCGTGCCCGGGCGTGCAAAAGATACGATACAGCAGGTCGATGCCCTCGTCACTGCCCACGCCCACAAATATATTTTCGGCGCGGACCGACCGCCACTGGGCGATGCGCTCCCGCAGGGGGGGGTGCGTGGGCGAGGGATAACGGTGCAGCTGCTGGGCACTCCGGGAGGGATCCCCGTAGCTGTTCTCGTTGGCATCGAGAAGCAGGCCTTCGCTGAAATCCTCCCGCGCGCTGTGATAGGGTTTCAGGTCCCGGATATTGGGACGTACAAGCTGTTCAAGGTCAAAGGAGGTACTCATCTGGGTTCTGGAATATTTCTGTTTTTGTGGTAGCAATTTCGGGCGATAAAGATAAATGACCTGAGTTCGAGGTAAAGGATAAAACCAAACAGCAGGAGCATTTTTCTATGCAGCGCTTTGTTTCTAATATCGAACTCACGTTACGTTAGGTCGCAGTTTTGAAGTTTTATGATATATGATGACCCATACTGCGGGACGCCTTATTTCCTTAAACGGATGGTTACGGCGTTGCGGTGCG
>NZ_JBEPWZ010000307.1:0-3414 GCF_041642155.1 Fodinibius sp. | reverse complement strand
AGCCGGTCGGGTTCGACGATTTCGCTCGGGCTGTATCTGGGTATAAAAAGGGAGGAAGTGGCCAATTTTTCATTTCTGATGGTCATCCCGGTGATCGGGGGCGCCATGCTGCTCAAGACGGTGGAGATGGTGGAGGCCGGCGTGCCCTTTGATACGTTGCTGGGACTCGTCATTGGATTTGTAACCTCATTTGTCTCGGGTTATTTTGCCCTCAAATATTTGATTATCCTGCTCCGCAGCAAGGGCATTCACCCGTTTGCGTGGTATTGCTGGATGTTAGGTGGCGTGGGAGTCCTGTACTATTGGTAAATTTCATATTTACAGTTGATGCCGTTTTTAAATTTATCTACCTTTGAAGCCACTAAAACAAATTGGATGATATGATTACTTACTCTTTTATCTTTTTAGCGGTATTGGCCGTTGCGTCCGCACTGGCGATGGTCATAAACAAGAATACCGTCAACAGTGCGCTTTTTTTGGTATTGAACATGGTATCACTCGCTGGGATGTACCTGTTGCT
Organism: Fodinibius sp.; assembly: GCF_041642155.1. Taxonomy (NCBI): domain Bacteria; kingdom Pseudomonadati; phylum Balneolota; class Balneolia; order Balneolales; family Balneolaceae; genus Fodinibius; species Fodinibius sp. The sequence continues at coordinate 2,894 of NZ_JBEPWZ010000307.1, read as the reverse complement.
GGAGGCACAGTTTTTGGCCATTATACAGATTTTGGTGTATGCGGGCGCCATTATGGTACTCTTTTTATTTGTCATAATGCTGCTTAATGTGGATGAGGAGCAGAGCCTGTTCAATAAATTTCGTATCAAATATTTTGTGGCCTTTTTGCTGGGGGTCGGCGTATTTTCTCAGATCCTATACAGCATCGGCAGCTTTTCTGATGCGCTTCCGGTTGTTTCTGAAAAGATGGCTGAAATGGGCACGGTGGAAGCCGTGGGCGATGTGCTTTACACGGATTACCTGTTGCCTTTTGAATTAACCGCTATCCTTTTGACTGCGGCCGTCGTGGGTGCCCTCATCGTTGCACAACTTAAAATTAAACCTGCTACAGAAGAATAAGAGTAAGATGATTAGTATAGATTGGTATTTGGCCCTTAGTGCTATCCTGTTTACGATCGGAATTATCGGTGTGCTCATCCGTAAGAATGCGATCGTCATATTTATGTGCGTAGAGCTGATGCTGAACGCCGTAAACCTGACTCTCATATCATTCAGCAGCCACTATGGCAATGTAGACGGACAGATTCTGGTTTTCTTTTCGCTGGCTGTGGCCGCAGCTGAAGCGGTCGTGGGACTGGCGATTATTATTGCAATCTTTCGAAATAATCTGTCCGTTGATATCAGCCGCGTTAATTTATTGCGATGGTAAACCGGCTGGAGCCGTAGAAAATAATCCTTATAGCCAATCCATGATTTTCCGGCTGCCCCTGCTCTTATCTCATCTTTTCTTTACGTCGGAAGGCTATTTCCATCGTTTCCCGTTCCCTGGGGCTGTCCCTGTTAGCTGATACAACAAGTTACGCTAAGAGAGGAGAGGCAAAGGTGGTCAAGGTGTGGAAATGTTATTTTTTCAGCGTCTGTACCGCTGTTACCCTACATTTATTACCAAGATATGCTGCGAGCTTATACCTAAAAATAACAAAAGCTCATTACCTTTACGAGAGGTAGCGCTATTCTATATTTTTTTATTTGTGGGAGATACAGGTTGGCAGCTTGTCTTTCGAAGCCCTAACGCAGCAGGTGGGGGCATTGCCATTGCGAGCATATCCAGAACTCATATCATATCAATACAAACAGGGCCATTAAAATAAATCCCAGGAGGATAAAAGCCATGGCGGCATGAATAGGCGCTGTGAAATCATCCGTCTTTACAGGCCGGCCGGATGCATCGGTATCCCCGGAGTAGATATACTTTCGGGGGTTTCTGGAAAAGCGGCTGATCGTTTGGGCCGCCCGAAGCACCATGTTCTCGGCAGCGGCAAAAACACGATCCGGAAACTGTACGAAAATCGTTCGGACGAGATGGGCCGGCCGGCGATAAAACCAGTCGAGATCAAGCGAGATATTGGGAGCTGTATTGAGTTTGTCTTTCAATAACCAAAAACCGATAAAGCCGAATATCAGAATTTGAGTCATCTCTACAAGGTGGTAGGCTGTATAGGGATGGTATTCCACCGGGTAGGGAAGGGAGTTATACAGCAGAGAAGGAAAGACGCCGAACAAGATACAGAAAAAGGCGGCGATCCCCATAGCGATTTTCATGTTGAGGGGTACGTGACCCACCGTAAACTCGCTTTTAGCCGAGCCGAACCAGGTGAAGTAGGGCAGTTTTAGTCCCGTATGCAAGAACGTACCTATAGAGGCTAAAAGCAGTATTATGGTAGCCGTTTCCATATGCGCATCACCGACGGCGCTGATAATCATCGACTTGCTTATAAAGCCATTAAACAGCGGAGCTCCGGAAATGGCCAATCCCCCGATGATATAAAGGATCACAACCAGGGGCATTTTCTTTGCAAAGCCGCCAAGTTCCGAAAGCTTGTTTTTGCCTGTGGCATACATGACGGCGCCGGCACCCATAAAGAGCAGTGATTTGTACAATATATGGCTGAAGGCATGGACTGCTGCCCCGTTAAGAGCCATCTCGGTACCGATGCCAATGCCCGTAACCATGTATCCAATCTGACTAATGATACTGTAGGCGAGAATTTCACGTATGTCATTGGCAAGCAGCGCGTAGATAGTCCCCCAGACAGCCATAATCAGTCCGGCCCAGATCAGGATATCCCAGCCGGGAAACAGGCGGATCAACACATAGACCGCAGATTTTGTTGTCAGGGCGCACATGAAGACCGCCCCGGTAATGGTCGCTTTGGGATAGGCATCCGCCAGCCAGGCATGCAGCGGGGGAATAGCGGAGTTGATGGCCACACCGGTAAGCATAAGCGTGCTTGAAAGCGTATATTCCGGGGTCAGGGGACTTAACAGCAGAGAGCCTCCCTCCGAAAGATGCAGCAGTATCCCGCTGAGCAGGAGTCCCCCGCCCAGCGCGTGTACCAGGATATAACGCATCCCCGCCTTGTCGGACTGCTCCGTTCGCCGGGCCCAGATCAGGTAGGAGGAAGCCACGGCCATAATTTCCCAGTAGACAATGAGCGTAAAAAAGTCCCCCGCAAAAGTAACCCCGAGAGCACCGCCGGCATAGGCAAGGGCGGAGGTCTGCTGGCCCAGCTCTTTCATGTGCAGGGCATAGATCCCGCCTACGATGGTGATAAGTGCGAAGATGGTCCCAAAGATCCGGCTCAGGGCATCAACCTTGAGCAGGTGAAGCTCGTAATCCGCCAGTGTAGCCTGCATCAGGCTTCCCTCGGGAAGCATCCAAAGAACGCCCAGGGCTATGGCCGGAAACAGAATAAATGCCGTCCCGCGCGTTTGCCGGGGAAGTAACGGCAGCATAAATGCTCCGGCAATTAGAATGACGGCCGGTATAATAAAAATTTCAACGGTCATAGTAATCTTCGTCGCTTAAGAGGATTAATTTTCCCAGCCACCGGGAGAGAAATATGAGAATGGC
>NZ_JBEPWZ010000306.1:0-3421 GCF_041642155.1 Fodinibius sp. | reverse complement strand
CGGGCCTCCCGGAGTGCGGTCTGCGGGGCTTCCTCGCCGGGTTCCGCCCGTCCCCCCGGGAAGCTTATTTGTCCCCCGTGATTAATATGGCTGGTCCGCAGGGTAAGGACAAGCTCCCATCTCTTTTCGGTGTTCGGAAACAGTAAGACCAGCACGCTGCTCGGGTCGGCGTCATCGGGCGTTGTCATGTTGCGCTGGGTGCCGCCATCTACCGGCTCCGGGGCCATCCTCAGCTGGGAACGCTCTCCCGGAAGCGGACGGCTAAGCCGGTTCTGCAAGAATGTAATCAATGGATCCATGAAAAATGTACCTCATTTGTGAGGGCTAAAGATACCATTTTTGAGTCTAAAAATTGATCTTGCCAGAGATTAGCCTGGATTATTTATGAATGACAAGAAATCATTCGTTATCCTATTATTTTTTAAATAGTAAACGCTACTTTTTGAATTATTAAATGTCGACTGTGAAATTTGCTCTAGTGCTGGATTGAAGTGGAAATGGATACTCAAGGCAGGAAAGTACCACACCACCTCCATTTCCAATCCGCCTTGCCCACAACAATCCAGTTGGATTAGCGCGGTGTCGAAGGCCGAGGTTGAGGTTTTGGTTGAGCGTGAGAGTTTGTATTTTCAGTCGATTCTATCCCAGAGGTCTTTTGAAAAAACAGTCCCGAAGCATCGGGAAATACCAAAAATGTAGAGATTGGGCAAAACAACGGTTTTGCAAAGGCCTCATCCAATAAACAAGGTGTTACTCTAACATAGATATATGAACAAGAAATACAATGTTTACGGTATCGGCAATGCTCTGGTGGACATGGAATTCGAGGTCACAGATGCGTTTCTGGAGAAACATGAGGTAAAAAAGGGGGTAATGACGCTGGTTGACGAGCAGACCCAGTATCAACTCATCCAGGATATCAACCGGGCGGAGACGGTGGAAAATCCGGGCGGATCGGCGGCCAATACCATCTATGCGGTAAGCCAGTTCGGCGGGAAGGCGTTTTATTCGTGCAAGGTAGCGAATGATCCCTTCGGCGACCTCTATCTTGAGGATATGAAGGAAGCCGGGATTGATACCAATTTTGACCGACAGGAACAGGAGGACGGGATTACGGGCAAATGCCTGGTAATGATCACGGGCGATGCGGAGCGGACCCTGAACACCTACCTGGGGATCACCTCCACGCTGTCGACGAGTGACATTGATGAGCGGGCGATCCGGGATTCGGAATATGTATATATCGAAGGTTACCTGGTTTCTTCCGATACGGGCTTTGAAGCGATGAAAGAGACCAAGAAAACGGCCGCCGACCACCAGGTTAAAACGGCGCTTACCCTCTCCGATCCTTCTATTGTAAAGGCATTCAAGGAGCGGTTTGAGGAAGTCATAGGCGCCTCCGTAAACTTGCTGTTTTGTAATGAGGAGGAAGCGAAAATCTATACCGGCAAAGATAATTTAGGCGAAGCCCGCGAGGCACTGAAAAGGGAAGCGGAGCGTTTTGTTATTACTCAGGGACCCAACGGAGCGATCATCTATGACGGCGATACGTTTATCGATATCGAACCCTATGATGTACATCCCATTGACACCAACGGCGCGGGAGATATTTTTGCCGGCGCTTTCCTGTATGGCATAACGAACGGCTTCGGATATGCCGGGGCCGGGAAATTAGCCAGCCTGGCGGGCTCCAGGATCGTCTCCCAGTTCGGTCCCCGCCTGAAATGGCATGAAGTTCAGCAACTGCTGAAAGAGGTCACTTCAGAGCGGTGACTTCCGGGTTGTTGAGATTTATATTGAAACATGCATACATAACTACAACTATAGATATACACACATAAAGAGGGCTTTGAACAACCGGTCCCGAAGCATCGGGAAAGGTCAAGGCCAGAGGGAGGTTAAATCGCAGCATATAGCCCACATGCGTGGATTTCAACCGACTGGCAAGTTGACATTGGGGAAAAGCCCGGTTTTGTAAAGTCCTCAGTAAATATAAACGGCTGGAAAATGGAAACTATCGTACTGGCTTCCCGAAACAGGGACAAAATCAAAGAGCTGCGGTCGACCCTGGCCCCGCTGGGGATTACCCTCAAATCATCCTATGATTTTCCGGGGCTGGAAGAGGTAGTCGAAGACCGGCCTACCCTGAAAGGAAATGCCCTGAAAAAAGCCCGGTACGTACACGGGCAAACCGGACTGCCTGCACTCTCCGACGATACCGGTCTTGAGGTGGAGGCTCTCGGGGGACGTCCGGGGGTCTATTCGGCGCGGTACGCCGGGGCCTCGGCTACCTACCAGGACAATGTGGACAAGCTGCTGGAGGAGCTTTTAGGGGTGGAGGAGAAGAACCGAAAAGCGCAGTTCCGTACGGTTGTGGCCCTGGTTTCAGAGGAGGGCGTGCAGACGTTTGAAGGCATCTGCCGGGGCGAGATATTGACCGAGCAGCGCGGGGACGGCGGCTTCGGCTACGACCCGGTTTTTCGTCCCGCCGGCTATGAGCAAACTTTCGGAGAGTTGGACGCCGGCATAAAAAATGAGATCAGCCACCGCGGGAAAGCCATTGCCCGGTTCTATAACTGGCTGGAGCAACGGGTCTGATTGCGGCCTGTTTGTACCTGTTAAAGATCGTTTGCCGGTTGATCCGCCGTGCCTTCAACCTCTATTTTACCTGCCCATTGCCTTTATACTCCACAAAACCCTCGATCGCTTCATATTCCGCAAAGCCCAAGTCGTCATAAAGCTGGGCGGTACCGCGATTACGTTCCTCTGAACGTTTCCAGAACTCCCGCTCGTCGGCACCGGGGAAGAGGGGGCGGTCTTTTTGCGATTGGTGCTTGAATATTGCTTTTCGTTTTTTCGCCAATTCTTCGGGACTGAGGGGGACGGCCATTTCAATTTCGTTGATATCCCATTCCTGCCAGGCGCCGCGATACAGCCACACTTTGCAATCATCGATCCAGTCATCGTCCTGGCACTCCTCGAGCGCCAGGAAAATCGCTTTCAGGCATACGCGGTGCGTGCCGTGGGGATCCGACAGGTCACCGGCGGCATAGATCTGGTGCGGCTTGACTTCCCGTAGAAGCGCTATCGTGATATCCACATCCTCCTGCGAGAGAGGCTTCTTTTTTACGCGTCCGGTTTCATAGAACGGCATATTGAGAAAATGCAGGTGGTCTTCCGGGATCCCGCAATACCGTCCCGCCGCTTTTGCTTCTCCCCGGCGGATAAGTCCCTTGACATGCTTTATTTCGTAGGAATCGACCTGTCCGGGTTCCTTCTCCTGCATAAATTTTTTGACGTTTTTAAGCATATCCTCCGCCTCGGACTGATCAATGTCAAAGATCTCGTTATAATCGGAGACAAAGTCCACAAACCGGATGACATCGTCATCAAAGACCGCAATGTTGCCGGACGTTTGATA
>NZ_JBEPWZ010000305.1:0-3467 GCF_041642155.1 Fodinibius sp. | reverse complement strand
TCGACCATTGCGCGGGCCAAGCGCGTACGTATTCACACAAGAGAGGGCGTGGTTTCCGGAGTGACGGGCAATACGGCTATCCACCTGCAGGATAAGAAGAACGGCAAAGGCGAACAGCCGGCCTGGAAAGATATTTACGTGGATATCGGGGCTTCGAGCCGGGAAGAGGCCCTGGATTTGGTCCAGGTGGGCGACCCGATTACGTACGCGGATGAGTATGATTATCTCTCCGAGGATATTTTGACGGGACGCGCCCTGGATAACCGCATCGGCGGATATATGATCGCCCAGGTGCTGCGCAGGCTCAATGACCGGCGCAACGAGCTGGGCGTTAACGTGGTGGCCCTGAATTCGGTACAGGAAGAAGTGGGCGGTTATGGCGCGCGCATGATGAGCTATCGTATTGAGCCCGATCTGTCACTGGTGACGGATGTGACCCACGCCACCGATACCCCGGGCATTGACCACAAGGAACACGGCCTGGTGAAACTGGGTAAGGGACCCTCCATCCAGCACGGCGGCGCCAACCATCCCAGGATTGTGGAATTCCTGGAAAAGCTCAGCGAGCAAAAAGGAATCGATATCCAGCACGAGGCAACCAGCGTTCGCACCGGCACGGATACCGACAGCATCTTTTATCAGAAGACCGGCATCCCCAGCGCGCTGCTCTCCCTGCCGCTCCGGTATATGCATTCACCGGTGGAGACCGTTTCACTAACCGACGTGGAGGTCCTCATCGAGCTGATGACCGAGTCGGTACTGGCACTGGAACCCGATCAGACGTTTCAGGTTCTGTAGGTTGTTACCCTGGCCGGGATAATTGATTAGCAATCCTGCTTTTAAAAATTAATTCCAGTAACGCGTTGTGTGATATACAACGGCTGAGAAATAATTTCCAGGAGTCGGAAACGGACAGCTTTGTGAATATGTTGACAGGAAATGACAACAGCACCGGTCTGAGGTCTGAGCGCATTTAGGTCCGGCTGTTTTTCCGCTCAACGAGTTAAAAATAAAATTTATTCGTGTATATGAAAGTTAAAACTACGCTTATATTGGTTATCGCCTTGTTGGTAACTTTTCCGCTTATGGCTCAGGAAGATGCTACCCCCACGGTACAGGAAGCATTTCTTCCTTATGAAACGGGGCCCAGTACATCTTATCGAAGTGCCAGCGGTGCCCCGGGCGAAGCTTACTGGCAAAATTCTGCCAACTACGAAATGGATGTCCGGCTGCACCCGGAAGAGCATAAAGTAACCAACACCATAACCATACAGTATACGAATAACAGTCCCCAGCAGCTGAAATTTATTTGGCTCAAGCTCGATCAGAATTTATTCGATAAAGAATCCTGGGGTGCAAAATTAACGCCCCATACCGGGTCCCGGTTCGGCAATAGGAACTTTGACGGCGGAATAACGATTGACGACATAACCGTTCGGCAGGAGGGGGAAGACTACGATCCCGAGACCCGATCGGTGGGGACGAATATGAAAGTTGATCTGAGAGATCCCCTGTCTGCCGAAGGAGGGGAGGTAACGATCCGTATCGATTATTCATTCGTGATCCCCGACTACGGCTCGGATCGGCTCGGCAGGGTCGAAACAAAAAACGGTATTATTTACGAAGTGGCCCAGTGGTACCCGCGGGTAGCCGTTTTTGACGACGTGCAGGGCTGGAATATCCGTCCCTATCTGGGTGCCGGTGAGTTTTACATGGACTACGGATCCTTTGATTACCGGATTACGGCACCGTCCGACTATGTGATTGTGGCCTCGGGTACCCTGGAAAATCCACAGGAGGTATTGACGCAGGCGCAGCAAGATCGCTGGGAAGAGGCGCATAATAGTGATGAACGCGTATACATTATCACCCGGGAGGAAGTAGGCGCAGAGGAATCGCGTCCCCGGGATTCAGAGCGGCTGACCTGGGAGTTTAGTATTGAAAATTCTCGAGATATTGCCTGGGCCGCTTCCAGGGCGTTCATTTGGGATGCGGCCCGCATAAATCTGCCGGAAGGAGATCAGGCGCTGGCCATGTCGGTGTATCCGGAGGAAAGTGCAGGTGATAATGCGTGGAGCCGCTCAACGGAGTATGTTAAAGGTTCAATTGAATTCTATTCGGATTACCTCACTAAATACCCCTATTCTACAGCTATTAACGTAGCCGGGACCGTGGGAGGCATGGAATATCCGGGCATCATGTTTTGCAGCTGGAAGGCTACGGAAGCCGGCTTATGGGGAGTTACCGATCATGAATTTGGACATATTTGGTTCCCGATGATCGTAGGGTCCAATGAGCGCGAACATGCCTGGATGGATGAAGGGTTCAATTCGTTTATTAACAGCCTGAGCACAAAGCATTTTAATAATGGCGAATATTACCGCGAGACCGATGCCCGGATCCTGAATGACTGGCTGAATAGCGAAGACACTGAGCCGATTATGACGGCTCCCGACCAGATACAGCCGGGTAATCTGGGCGCGGTGGCGTACAATAAACCGGCAGTGGGACTCCAGATGCTTCGAAATTCCATCCTCGGCCCGGAAGCTTTTGATGAAGCATTTACCGAATATATTGACCGATGGGCCTACAAACACCCCACTCCCGATGATTTCTTCAATACGATGGAGAATGTCAGCGGACGCGACCTGGACTGGTTCTGGAGGGGCTGGTTTGAAAAGACCTGGACGATGGACCAGGCGGTTGATTCGGTTAACTACGTGGAGGAAGATCCCTCAAAGGGTTCTCTGATCAGTATCAGCAATAACAAAAAACTGGTGATGCCTGTGGTCATGGAAATAACGCAGGAGAACGGGCAGACTGAAGTAATCGAGTTGCCGGTTCAGGTATGGCACCGCGGCGATAGCTGGACCGTGCCGTATAATTCTACTTCAAAGATTCAGCGGGTGGAAATTGATCCCCGAAGAGAATTTCCGGATGTAAATCCGGGTAATAATGTGTGGAGTAGCGAATAATGACTGTGGCGGATTTCAGATATTAGCTGGCTGATAGATCCCTGGTCTCCGGGTCCTGCCCCCTTGCCGTATTGCTGATAAGGGTACGTTCGCGGGGTATCGATAGCAGCAACGATGCTCTTGGCCGATCCGCCGCCCGGCGAAAGCATGCCGTGACAGGTTTTTGCAAAACGTTCTATAAAATAAAAAGCCCGTCCTCACAAGGACGGGCTTTTAAATGTCATTAAATTCCTGGAAGCGGTCTAAGTGCTGCTTATTCGGCAGCGGGCTTCTCGAGCGGGGCGTCGATAATATGAACGACGCCATTGATTCCCTCGATATCGGCCGTCGTGACGGTAGCCTCGCCGTTAATGGTGATGGTAGCACCGCTGACCTCTACGTCAAGATCCTGCCCGTCCATCGTGGTATAGGACTGGGAGCTTAACTCGCTGGAGAGCAGCTTTTCCTCCAGGATATGGTATTCCACATCTTCGGCGGACAGACCCGCGTCCC
>NZ_JBEPWZ010000304.1:0-3491 GCF_041642155.1 Fodinibius sp. | reverse complement strand
TCGTTGAATCGTATCATATGCGGCGACGTGTAGCATCCCACGCTGTACCCGGCTTTCCGGTAGACCCCAGCCAGTATCCTGCATGTGCTGCCCTTGCCATTGGTGCCGGCCACATGTATGGAAGGGAAGTGGTTCTGTGGGTTCCCGAGTTCCTTGCAAAAATCCTCGAACTTCGACAGATTAAAATCTGCAGCCTTCGCATGATCGGACTGGAATTTCGGGATCGCGGCAAGATACTGCTCAACATCTTCAACGGAAAAAAACGGCATCGATAACTATACCCAAAGTTTACATTTCGTTCTTAACATAAAGCTCATTACTTTGACGGGAGCTTGACCTGGATTATTCACAAAGAAATTTGATTGTGGGCAAGGCGGAGTGGAAAGGGGGACGGAGAGGTACCTTTGTATCTTGGAGCATCCATTTCCACCCCAACGTAACACAGGAGCAAATTTCGAAGTTATTATCTAATAGTTCAAAAAAAGGCTTTAGTAAATTCTAAGGTTTTTAATAAATAAGTAGGATAACTAATAATCCTTATTATTCATGAATAATCCGGGTTAAAAAAAGTTCGTCTCATATGTTATGATATATAATTCATTGGTGAAACCCTTATTATTTCAGCTGGATGCTGAACGGGCTCACGATTTGACACACCATTTTGCACGAAAAGCCTCTGACAGTGGTTTTCTGCGGGCTCTGGTAAAAACAATCTATGACTATCAGGCGCCCGGTCTCTCCCAGAATATATGGGGATTGACATTCAGAAATCCCCTCGGCCTGGCCGCCGGATTTGATAAAAACGGACATATTCCCGAAATCATGGAGGCGGCGGGACTCGGATTTATTGAAATCGGCAGTATCACCGGAAACCCAAGCACCGGAAATCCCAAACCCCGTCTCTTCCGCCTGCCTCGCGACCGTGCGCTCATCAACCGTATGGGGCTCAATAACGACGGGGCCAAGACCGTCGTTAAGCGGCTTAAGAACAAGAAGATATCCATCCCCCTCGGTGTCAATATTGCCAAAACACACGACCCGAACGTAATGGGCGACCTGGCTATCCGTGATTACGTACACAGCTTTAAAGAAGCCCAGAAAGTAGCCGATTACATCACGGTCAATATCTCGTGTCCCAACACCACCGAAGGCAAAACCTTTGAAGATCCGGCGGCCCTCGGGGAGCTGCTTTCGGCCCTTGCCATTCGAAATGACGCCCGCGTGGTACCGACGCTGATTAAATTCTCGTCCGATCTGACGAAAGATCAGCTCATGCAGCTTCTGCAGGTTTGTGAAGCCCACCAGATTCCCGGATACGTAGCCTGTAATACCTCTTCCGCCCGTGACCATCTGGATACCCCCGAATCGGAGCTTAAAAAAATCGGTTACGGTGGATTGAGCGGCCACCCGATCGCTTCAAAAAGCGTGCGCGTCATTCGATGGATCAGCGAAGCTACCAAGAGGCAAAAACCGATCATCGGGGTCGGCGGCGTGGATTCATTTTCCACGGCTCTTCAGATGATGCTGGCAGGCGCTGATCTTTTACAGGTTTACACCGGACTGGTTTATGAAGGGCCGGGCCTGATCAAATCCATTAACCGGCAGTTTGTAAAAGAGCTTAGGGAACTGAATGTCGATTCAATTTACCAGTTGATGAGTGCGTCTTAGAGAGCTTTGCAAAACCGTTCTTTTGGCCAATATCTGCACTTTCGCAAATTCAAAATCCTCACATATGCCATATATGCTGTGGTTTTGAATTCGCTCAGGCTTTGATAGTGATCAAAATCCCTGGTTTTTCAAAAGATCTCTCTTAATATATTTTAAAATTGGGAATCGGGACATATGTTACCACCAGCTACGCAAACCTGTCTTTTACGTGCGGGAAAAAAGATTATCTCAGGCACCGACCGTTCCAATCCGTGAAGATCTGCCACCTCAACCTTCAGTCTTAGCTTAATCTCCGACCTTCTGTGTTCTGCGCTCGACTTGCCGCTCTTTTTAACGTTCAGCGTTCATTAGTGCCCTGTTACCGCAATTTTCATTCATATCTTCGGCCTCAAACAATGTACCGCGGCAGAGTAGAGGGAATCTGTACCAGCACTTCATAATTCATGAAATTACGCATTTCACTAAAAGAGGCTACCGTCATCTCCTGCTCGCCCTGGGTTCCGATAATGACCACTTCATCTCCTTTGGTTACATCAGGAATATCGGTAATGTCTACGGTCAACAGGTTCATATTCACCAGTCCCGCCACCGGCGCCCGTTCCCCGTTGATCAATACGATGCCGACATTGGTCAGGTTGCGGCCGAACCCGTGAGCATACCCTATGGGAACGGTGGCAATCTGTTCGTCGCGGCTGGTAAGATAGGTATTGCCGTACCCGATAAATTCACCCGCCGGCACTTTTTTGGTGCTCATAACTTTACTTTTCCAGCTGATCACCCGCTTAAGCGGATCCTTATGTTCCGCCTGTATATTCGGGTATCGTTTTACAAAATTCATGTAGGTTTCCCGGTTGGGCCAGAATCCATACTGGGCGATACCGATACGCACCATATCCATAATGGTTTCAGGGTAGTTCAGGGCCGCAGCGGAGCAAGCCGTATGATAGTATTGGGCTTCGATGTCCTGATCTTCAAACCAGGAAGTGTACTCCCTGAACTTTTCAATCTGTTCCTGGATACGCACGTAATTACCCACACTCTCCGCACCGGCGTAATGCGTGCAGATGCCCTCAAGCCTGAGAAGCTTCCGATGTTTCTTAAACAGACGCGAAATATCCTCAAAATTGTCCGGATCAAGTCCCAACCGGTTCATGCCGGTCTCCAGATGCAGGTGGATGCGCGCCGGCTTGCCAATTCGTTGGGCTTCCCTGATAGCGGCATGCATGCGGTCCAGCTCAAAGATAAAAAAGGAGACATCCCGCTCAATAGCCCAGGCGATGACCTCATTGCTGACCATGCCTACAATCATAATGTGGGTATCGCCGCAGGTTGAAGCGCGACTGGCTTCACGGGCTTCATCGGAACTGAAGACCGAAAAATGGCGAATACCGCACTCTTCCGCCATGGGTACAAAATATTTGATACCGTGTCCGTATGCATTGCCCTTGATAACCGAACTGAATAGCACCTCCTTACCGATGTAATTCTTCAGAAAGGAGATATTTTGTTGAAAGGCTGATTTGCTAAGCTCCACATAAGAAGGGTAAAACGGGTCTTTCATCCTTGGGATAGTATCTCGTTAATGATTTGCATGAACATAAGAGTGCCGGTGGCAATCACCTCGTCGGGAAAATCGTAGTGTTCGGAATGCAGCGCGTTATGCTCCCTGCCAATACCCAGGCCAAAAATCGCCCCGGGTATTTCTTTCGTAAAATGACCGAAATCTTCGGACCAGCTGAAGGGATTCTCCTTTTCCAGGATATCCTTTTCCTGATGTGCTGCGGCACTGCGAATGATATCAACGGCTTCGGGATTATTTATGG
>NZ_JBEPWZ010000303.1:0-3509 GCF_041642155.1 Fodinibius sp. | reverse complement strand
GGTACTCGAAAGCCTCTTTATAACCTATGTAATTTACAGCGGATGCTCTTTCAAAGAAATTATCCTCATTGGTAGGTATCGTTTTGGTATCTTGAATAATCTCCTCTACAGAACGTCCTAAAAACTTCGGGCGATATTCAGACCCCTCCATTACTCCTGTGACAATAAAAAATGTCCCCGGTAATCCAAGGCGGTCCATTATGGGCATCGCATTTTTAAACTGGGTGCCGTAACCGTCATCATAAGTGATGGAAATGGCACCCTTTTTGTCATGCTGCCATTTCGTAATCTCTGTCTGGCCGACCTGTGAGTTTTGGGTGCAGGAAAGCATCCATAATGACAGTATAAAAGAAAAAATAAATGTATAATTGAACATTATTTTAATATTAAAAGAATATTTTCACGTTAGGAAATGAAACAAAAGACCATACCATTAAACAAAAGACCCTACTATTATAAGTAAAACACTGCATGCTAACAAAGTAAGCCGGAGGCTTTTAGTGTTATCAAATAATCATATGCCCCAAACTGGGGGGGCTCAAATTGATTTATCCCTTGAAAGACACAGGCTGTCTCGGGTGTCATGCCATCCCCTTTCTCAATGGGTAATATGCGCGCAGATAATTTGTCTAACTCTTCTTGATTCAGGTATGGCATAAAGAATCATGTTTGGTGGAAGATTTTGTTAAGGAATAACGATGACGAGTGACAGAATATGACACACCGGATTTGTACACTTGAAATCAGTTGTAAAATAAATCTGATAAATATAGATTTCTGAAATTAAAATGCTTTTAATGCAAGAATGAAGCTTTGAAATAAATGTGGCGATCGTCAGGAGAGGCGGTCAAGACTATTGCCAATAATACCAGAGAATTTTTGTCCAATATGGTCAAATTCAAGCGGGCTGAATATTCATAATTAGAATGCCGGATTGGAATACCTCCTAATCCCGGTAAGCCGGAGCTGATGCGGCCTTGTAATATTTATCCCTGAGCCAAAACGCTACGTTAACAAGTGCTATCAGCGCCGGAACTTCAATAAGAGGCCCTACAACACCGGCAAAGGCCTGTCCGCTGTTGAGACCGAATACCGCAATGGCAACGGCAATAGCCAGTTCAAAATTATTGCCGGCGGCCGTAAACGAAATGGACGCATTCTTGTCATACTCGGCACCCATCATTTTGCTCACGGCAAACCCGATGAAGAACATGAGCACAAAATAGATTAACAGTGGTACGGCAATGCGGGCCACATCCATCGGGATTTGAACAATAAGTTCTCCCTTGAGGCTGAACATTACCACGATGGTAAACAGCAGTGCAATGAGGGTCACCGGTGAAATAGCCGGCAAAAAGGTTTCCTCGTACCACTGCCTGCTTTTCAGGCGGACCAGTCCGAACCGGCTGAGCATGCCGGCCAGGAAGGGAATTCCCAGGTAAATGGCCACGCTTTCGGCTACCGTATATATGGAGATATCGACAATGGCTCCCTCAAAACCCAGCAGCGGCGGTAGTTTGGTGATGAAAATCCACGCGTAAAAGCTATAAGCAAAGACTTGAAAGATGCTGTTTAACGCAACCAGTCCGGCTCCGTATTCACTGCTGCCCTCGGCCAGGTCGTTCCAGACCAGCACCATAGCGATGCAACGGGCCAGTCCGATCAGAATCAGTCCCACCATATACTCCGGATAATCCTGCAAAAAGATAACGGCCAGGGCGAACATCAGCACCGGACCCACGATCCAGTTTAGCACCAGCGAAATACTGAGCACTTTCACATCCTTGAAAACCTTTGGCAGCAGTTTGTAGTCCACTTTGGCCAGCGGCGGGTACATCATCAAAATCAGTCCAATGGCAATGGGAATATTGGTGGACCCGCTGCTGAATGAATTGATGAATTGGGAGGTAGACGGAATGAAATAACCGATCCCCACTCCTATAGCCATGGCGACAAAAATCCACAGCGTCAGGTATCGATCGAGAAAACTCATTTTTTTGGTTGGTGCGGGTGTACTCATTCGTATTTAATTTCTTTTGGTAAAAGTTTTCGAAAAATCAGCGTTAAGGTATGCTGACAGTGTAACTTCTTAAACGGGATTCCCAGTAAACAACTTCTCGGTCAGTTGGTCTGTTTTAACCAAGGCACACTGTATGACCTGCTGGCATGTAGTGGCGTTATTTTTTCGAGCAGGGGCAGCTAAGATCGACAAGTCGTTTCCGGCCCATCAGCAACGTATTCAACGGCTCAAATGCCATCGTATTCACTTGAATCATATTTCATTGTTAATATTCGATTAAATAGCTGTGTTACCAACCAATATGAACTTAGTTACGGGTACATCTTCCAGTTAATAAATTCGATTTTTAGCGATTCATACCTATTCAACAGGTCATAGAATGCGTATCGGACATGAAATCTCATACTTGTGACATCAAATAATACATTTCCGCCGCAATTTGCCTGCAGCGCTGGTCGTAGGTCTGCTTCTCCCTTGACGTGCCGTCCGATTCTTTGGGGTCAACGTATGGAATGGAAAATCGTATTTCGGCACCGGGAACGACCGGACAGTTCTCGTCGGCGTCGGTGCAGGTCATAACAGCCGCAAAATTTTTACGGGGATTATAGGAATCATCATATGTTTTAGAGAAGCAGATCAGCGGTTCTTTATCCTCGTCAAAAAATACCTTGTATCGAGGATTCTTCCCGCCCGGGTTTTCTACGTTGAATCCCGCCCGCTCTACGGCCGCCACCGCACGGGGATTAAAAGCCGTGGCCTCAGTACCCCCCGAAAAAGTTTCAATCTGATCCAGTCCCAGGTAGTCGGCCGTTACCGCTGACCAAATCTGGCAAAGGTGACTTCGTCGGCTGTTATGCGTGCAGATAAAAGTAAGCCTGGCCGGCTGCCCGGAATCTTTTTTAGTTCGAATATAATCAGCGAGCTTTGTCAGCTTACTTTTGCGCTCCCTGGTGATATCCGAAGCCTCATTCTGTAAGCTTTGGATGTAGGAGGTTAAATCTGGATGCATATACTTAATTGTTAATCCGTTTCGACATTCAATCTTGTGGCATTGCAGTCAACATGTACTCTTCGTTCCGCAGCTGAAATACGGAACGGTGGATATAATTTCAGGATATCTGCAGTGAAATCGGCAAGGTAATTAGCAACAGCCCGAATCCGGGCCGCATCCAGAACCAGCGCCTGTTGTTTCCATTTTTTGCCGCATTTTTATGGAGTCAGATTCCCCGCCCGGCTTCTGGGCGAAAACCGTAATACTGTAAATACCAGGATCTCCATTCTTAAATTCTTCGATTTCTTCTTCGGATAAATATTTGGCCAGTATTTCATCGGGAATAATAATAGGCTTTTCCTTCTGGATGCTAATATTTTCAAATCCAAGGTCTTCAATGTACCCGAGGTATTCCTCCTTCTGGACAGCCCCTGAAACACAACCGGCATACATCTCGGCGTCTTCGCGCAAGGCATCAGGCAGATCTCCCACCAGCAC
>NZ_JBEPWZ010000302.1:0-3519 GCF_041642155.1 Fodinibius sp. | reverse complement strand
CCTCAAAAAATCCAAGAACCTGACTAAAATCACCTGGTTCTCCTCACAATCCACTGTTCCACAGATTCCTGAAAAAAAGATGTTGAAGATTTCCAATATCTTACAATGAGAATAGTATTTCAATAGACTTTTAAAAAGTATATTGTTTATTACGATAATCATGGCATATATAGCTTTTAAAACCAAATAAATTTATGGATCAAGCAAAAAAAGATGAGATGCGAGAGATCATCCAAAAAAAATTGGAAGAAACCAAAACAGAAATTGCACAGCTCAAGGAATTAACCAAACCCATTAAACCTGATAACGCCTACGGACGCCTGTCACGAATGGATGCCATAAATAATAAAACTATCAATGACGCGGCTCTTCGCAAACAGAAAAAACAGCTGCAAAAACTGGAACGCGCGCTTGTCAAAATTGAGAAAGGCAATTACGGTACCTGCCTGAAATGTGGGAAGGATATTCCGTTAGGGCGACTTAAATTTATGCCCTGGACCACCAAATGTGTGAAATGTGCATAGCTGCCGGACTTAGAGAATTGTGACTCACAGTAGTTTTTGTTAAATCCGACACTTCGTTTGGCTCTTGAGCTTAACAAACTCATTCAATGGGATCCCTCTCTTAGCTGATAATTCACCAAAAAGAATGATTTTATTCACGGATAGTTGAATAATCAACTTTCCGCTTTCCTCCAAATTTCGGGCACGCCTCCCTCCCTGCCGGTCAGGGGATCGGTGGCGGGGACCGGCACTGCGGCAATATTCCTGTCGGCCTGCGGGCGTTCCCCCTCCTTGCCGGTTTTCAGGTCATAACTGCTGCCGCCCGGATAAGCGCCAACCACCCTGAAATCACGGCTGCTGCCAAGGTTCTTATGTCCCACTCCGGCCGGGATCACGATAAGATCACCCGCCTCCACCTGCACTTTCTGTCCCCCTTCTCCTCCCAGGTGAAGCTCGGCGCTGCCGGAATACACTCCCAGCACCTCGTGGGAGGTACTGTGATAGTGGTGGTAGGCATACACCCCGTTCCTCCAGGCGTTCAGCCAGTTGTTTTCAGCAAACCGCTCTTCCAGCCACCTGGCCCCCTCCGGCCCCCGATGGTCAAAAGCATCACGGTATAGCAGCAAGGGCAGCTTACTATTGGGGATATCCCCGTCGTCTTCAAAGAAGATTTGTTCCGGCTGCATAGCGCGTTTCCCTTATCGTTTCCTGATTCCCACCGGCATGATCTCAGGATCGACCAGCTCCTCGTAATCGCTGTAATTCATTCTCACCAGCTCTTTATGCGTGCCGGCATTGAATGCGATAACCTCGTCATCGGTCAGCGACTCGGCCACCAGCGTATCGAGTTCATAGAAATTACCGAACGGGGGCATCGCTCCCAGTTCGCAATCGGGAAATATATCTTCAAATTCCTCTTCGGAAGCCAGCTCTACTTCCCCGGCGCCCGTGGCTTCTTTTACCGCATCGAAATCGACATCGTAAGTAGAAGGCAATACTACCATCTTCATGGCTCCGTCGGCTTTTACGATCACCGTTTTAACCATCTCCTTCCCGGGTATATGGGCCGAAGCGGCCACCTCCTGGGCCGTAAAGGCCGGCGAATGCTTGATCACGACATATTTCTTCCCGTGTTCGTCCAGATAATTTATCAACTTGTTTAAAGGCATAATAACCTCCCTGTTAAATTATAGTGCCATCTGTATAACCTACAATTAAAACCGGGCGTCAACCATTCCGACAGAATCCCTAATTTGATTTATCAACCTGCTCTGTGTATTGCTTCGGCGGCAATTCCTTTTATATTATTATCAT
Organism: Fodinibius sp.; assembly: GCF_041642155.1. Classification (NCBI taxonomy): domain Bacteria; kingdom Pseudomonadati; phylum Balneolota; class Balneolia; order Balneolales; family Balneolaceae; genus Fodinibius; species Fodinibius sp. Next base: position 1,702 of record NZ_JBEPWZ010000302.1, on the reverse strand, counting down.
CCGTATCGATAAATGAAATCTTTAAGCCATATGTTTAGATACTATGCTCTCTACTCTCCACCCGAACAATGTAACCAGTTGACGACTCCATGCCTGACGCTATTATCATAGGAGCCGGGCCCAACGGTTTGGCCGCAGCGATTCATCTGATCCGACAGAACCTGTCTGTGACAGTTTATGAAAAGGAAGCATCGGTCGGCGGCGGCACGCGCACCCGCGAACTCACCCTGCCGGGATTCCGGCACGACGTATGCTCGGCGATCCACCCGATGGCCAGGTCCTCCCCTTTTCTACAGTCGCTACCCCTGGAGGACTACGGACTCGATTGGATCCAGCCGGAGATTCCGGTGGCCCATCCCCTGGATAATCAGCCGGCCGGGGCCTTGTACCGGTCGCTGGACCGAACGGCCGATCACCTCGGCGAAGACGGGGAAACCTACCGGCGGGCCATAGCCCCCTTTCTGGGTTCATGGGACAAGCTATTGCCGGATATCCTGGCTCCTTTCTCACTAAGGCCCGGTCACCCGCTGCTGATGGCCCGGTTCGGGCTGCAGGCCCTGCGTTCGGCAGGCGGTTTCGCCCGCAGATTCAAGACCCCGAAAGCGCGTGCCCTTTTTGCGGGGCTGGCGGCCCACGGAATCCTTCCTTTTGACAAGATGGCTACCGCGGCTATCGGATTGGTGCTGGGGATAGGCGCTCATACCGTTGGCTGGCCCTATCCCAAAGGGGGATCGCACCGCATCACGAAAGCGATGGCGGCCTATTTTGAATCGCTGGGGGGCACAATAATCACCGGCACCACTGTAGCATCACCGGATGAACTCCCCGCCGCCGGGGCGTTGCTGTTTAATACCACCCCCCGGCAAATCCTGGATATGGCCGGGGAGGAATTGCCCCGGGGCTATGCCCGGAAACTGCGCCGATTCGAGTACGGATGCGGGGTTTTTAAGCTGGATCTGGCGTTAAGCGAGCCTGTACCGTGGACGGATGAGCGATGTCGCAAGGCGGGAACCGTTCATGTGGGGGGAACCTTTGAAGAGATTGCCGCATCCGAAGACGATACGGCCCACGGGCGACATCCCGAGCGGCCGTACGTACTGGTAGCCCAGCAAAGCCTGTTTGATGAAAGCCGGGCACCGGACGGAAAACATACCTGCTGGGCCTATTGCCACGTCCCCAACGGTTCTACAAGAGATATGAGTGAACCCATTCTGAACCAGATAGAACGATTCGCGCCGGGCTTTCGCGACTGCATTATCGGGCGACACTCGATGAATACGGAGGCCATGCACGCCTATAATCCCAATTACATAGGGGGAGACATCAACGGGGGGAAGCAGGACATCACGCAGCTGTTTACGCGTCCCGCGGGCCTGTTTAACCCCTACCGCATCCCCGGCACTCATTATTACATATGCTCCTCCTCCACGCCCCCCGGCGGGGGCGTTCACGGCATGTGCGGCTACCACGCAGCAGAATCGGCCTTAAAACAGTTGTCCGCGGGCGGTGGTTAGTCATAAGGTACGGGCATTAGATGAAGCTAAGCAATGAAAGGTTGAGGTTAAGGCGTCCGCAGACCAGTAACCAATTCTAATAACTACCATTTATCCCTGGTAGTAGAAAGACAAAACCACCAGCAGCTTTTTACCCCTGGCTGCCATTTACGGCTTACAGCAACGGCCTGCCACCCACAGTCATTACC
>NZ_JBEPWZ010000301.1:0-3596 GCF_041642155.1 Fodinibius sp. | reverse complement strand
ACGAGGACAACCAAAACAGGGCGGTGCTGGAGGTCAACCTCGACCTTCTTTTTGACGGGAAGGCCAAAAACAGTACCATTTATTCGGAGGCCGGGGTTGAACTGATCGATGCTGCGGGGTTCATCGACCGGTCCCCCGACACAGGCAGATCATCTCTCATAAAACAGGCACAAAATATTTTTGGGGAATACGCAGCGTAACCCTTGTTTGCGATAAAGAACCAGGGCAAGAGGTTCTGGCTGTTTCGGGTTTTCACCCCTGGATCGGGGATAAGGGCAGGTATTTATCGCGACCGGGGATATTTTTATGTTTTTTCGTTGTCCCGGGTTCCCGTGATAATAGAACAATGGGAGCATAGTTTTGCGGATGCCAATTTTCTCGTAACTTCCGGACTCAGTTTCATAAATCCCATGGTAAATAGATAAATAAATATGCATCATTTACACCGCGACAAGCTGTTTTCACTGTTTGATGAAGAAGATAACGCCATCGTTTATATGAAGGGGGCCGAGCTCATGTATCGGTATGAGACCGATTACGAGTTTCCCTTCCGGCAGGAGTCCAACTTCTGGTACCTGACCGGTGTAAATGAACCTGACTTTCACCTGATATTGGATTTGGAAAAGCAGGAGTATCACCTGTTTACCCCCAATCGCGATGCGCAATACGCCGTCTGGCACGGACGGATCAAAAGCAGGGAGCAATACCAGGAGCAGTACCAGCCCGATCACCTGCACTACGAGGGCAAGCTGCCGCAGGTGCTCAAAGAGCTGGATCCCGACACCATTTACTGCGTGGATGAGGTCCAGGCTGAGTTTATCGAAGAGTTTGACCGCAAGACCCCCATCGACCTGGACGCACTTCCGGAAGCGATCACGCACTGTCGCGTCTTCAAGACGGACTGGGAGCTGGACCAGTTGAGGGAGGCGGCACGCGTCAATAATATTGCTCACCGTGCTGTCCTGGAGGCGTTGGAGCCCGGCAAGTTCGAATATGAGCTGAAGGCCGTTTTTGACTATCACCAGATCCACAACGGGTTAATGCAGGATGCCTATAACGGTATTTTTGCGGGAGGTAAAAACAGCGCCATCCTTCATTATGTGGAAAATAACTACAAGATTGAGGACGGGGATCTGTTTTTAATCGATGCCGGCTTTGAGCGCAATGGATACGCTTCTGATTTCACGCGTACCTATCCCGCCAGCGGGTCGTTTACCTCCATCCAGTCGACCGTGTACGAGGCGGTGCTTGACGCCCAGAAACAGGTTATTGAGGCCGCGAAGCCCGATGTCAAGATGGAAGACCTGCATGTTATGGCGGCGCGCGTGATGATGCAGGGACTCAAGGACGCCGGTATTGTCTCGGGTACCCTCGATGACCTGATGAAAAAAGATGTCTTTGCGCTGTTTTTCCCCCATGGGCTGGGACATTTCCTGGGACTCGATACCCATGATGTGGGAGGGTACCCGCAGGGGGTGGAGCGCATCGAGCGGCCGGGTATTAAATACCTGCGCATGCGGCGCACGCTGCAGCCCGGCATGGTGCTGACGATCGAACCGGGACTTTATTTTGTGCCGGCCTTGCTGAAGCCGGCCCTCGAAGACGACACCCTCTCTCAATTCCTGAATGCATCCAGGCTGCAGGAGCTGATGGACTTCGGAGGCGTGCGTATTGAGGATAATCTTATTATTACCGACGACGGCCACGAAAACCTGACGGATGTCCCCAAAGAGCGGGCTGACATAGAAAAGGCGATGAAAAAATAGCTTGTATTGGAACCAGTGTTACCGGGGCTGCCGCCATGCGTAAGCCCGTCAGTAGCGGGCTGCGGGTACCGCTGAAAAGTTAAGTGCAGATGCAGGCAGTAATGTGTAAAGCCGTCGTGAGTGCCTGGCCGGAGAGGGCTTTCCAGGCCTGTTTCGTTAATCATCAAAAAGTGATAGCAAAGCTGACAAGGAAACAGGGAGCTGGATTACAAGTCTACGGTAGCCCGCTCATTGTCTGGGGTTGAATTATGGAGAGACAAACTCGTAACTGACAAAAGCAAAACGTTTGCTGTCTGGCGACCATGAAGGTACATTGATGGTTCCCTGTCCCCCGAAGAGCTCTACGACAACTTCAGGGGTCCCCCCATCCAGAGGCATCAGACGCAGCACCACCTCTTTAAAGGGCGGATGGCCTTCAACATCGGCATCATAGGAAAGAAAGACCACCTTTTCTCCATCTGGTGAGACATGGGGAAACCAGTCGCCATATTCTTCGTTGGAGGTCAATTGCTGAATCTCTGAACCATCGGGATGCATGCGGTAGATTTTCATAACGCCGGACCGTACAGAATTGAAATAGATCCACTTGCCGTCCGGTGTATATTCCGCACCATCATCAAGGCCGGGAGCAGTGGTCAGCCTGGTTTCTTCTCCTCCTTCAACAGGAATGGCATAAAGATCAAATTCACCGTTGCGCTGGGCTGGATAGACCAGGGTGCTTCCGTCGGGCGACCATCCGTGCCAGTACGACGGCGCCCGGGGAGTGACCAAGCGGGGTGTCCCGCCCTCAGCCGGAAGGACATAGATTTTGGATCCCTCGCCTTCAGGTGAATGGCTTACAGCCAGCCACTGCCCATCGGGGGAGAAGCCGTGATCGTTATTGCAGTTGGTGGCAAAACCGGTATCAAGCTGATCGGGTTCTCCACCGCCTACTGGAAGGGTATACAGTTTGCCTTCACTGTTGAAAAGGAAATAGCTTCCGTCGGGCGACCAGTTGGGGGCTTCTATGTGGTTCCTGGTGCGGTAGACAACCTTGCGCTGGCCGGTTTCTATATTATATGTTTCAAGCTTGCTCACCAGAACGCTGTCGGTCTGGGCGTGGCCTGATATTGGTACCATTAAAAGAAGGATGAGAGCAAGGATAGACAGGAAGAGCCCTTGCTGTTCTTCTGAAACAATGTTCTTGGGAAAAAAGATCATAATACCGGGTCCGAAAAATTAAAGTCTATGGGTATATCAGTAAATATAGTGTTTTTTTCAAGTCGGGACGATTATTCCAGGCCCAGGACGGGCTACTCATCAAAACTGTCGGGAAGGTCATTTTCGTAGAGAACGACGTCCCCCGGCTGAGCGAACTCCTGCATCAGGCGGTTGGCTTCGGAGAGACTTCGAACCGTCCGGACGTTATCGGAATCAAAGCCGCTGGACCGGATGCCTTCCCGGATGGGTTCGGTTTGCTTTTCGCCCACGAGGATGACCAGATCCAGGTTTGCCTCACCTATCTGCCGGCCGAACGACCGGTTTTTTTCCTCCTGTATATCACCCAGTTCAATCATGCCCGGGGTGATGATGATGCGCCTGCCGCTGTCAAACCGGGAAAGAATATCCACGGCATTTTTGGCGCCCGTGGGATTGGAATTAAAGGCATCGTCGATGACGGTAAGTCCCCCCTGCTGTTTCAGCTCCAGCCGGTGCTCTACCGGCTCCATGCGGGCGGCGGCCATCGCCATCGTGGTCAGGCGCATCCCGAGAGACCGCGCTACGCCGATCGCCAGCAGCATGTTCCGGACGTTGTGGGCGCCCAGCAGCTTGGTTGAAAAGGTTTCGGAT
>NZ_JBEPWZ010000300.1:0-3600 GCF_041642155.1 Fodinibius sp. | reverse complement strand
CCTTAAACAGCTCCGTTGAAAAAAGGGCCAAATCCGAAAGCCGGTAAGAAAATCCCACGCTGAGATTGCGCGGTAATTCCTCGTCATTACGCGAGCCGTAGCTGGGCTGGTTGACATTCACGGCCCTGGCCGCAATCCACAGCTCCGGAAGAATGAAGGCTGCCAGCCCGATGTCAATCCCCAGCGCACCGGCGGAACCGTATCCCCCGCCCTGGGTCACATGACTGTAATTGAGAACAATCCCGTAATGAAATCCCCGGATTGAGTGTTTGTAGCCGGCCCGCAGGCGATTTTCACTAAAAAGGTCGTAGCCATAGCGGTGGGCGCCAGCGGCTAAAACTCCTGCTTTTGTAGGATACGTCACGGAGGCCGCAAGATCGCTGATCTCCGCCAGTCCAAAGTAGCGGACCCCGAAAAAGGCGAGGGTGGACTCCTTTTCCGACATCATAGCAGGACTGGCAAACACCGCCCACGGGCTGTGAGGAAGCGCCGTGGTCGCCTGTCCCACCGCCAGCTCGCGCGCCCCGATTACGGCCTGCGCCCTGAGCTCTGCAGGCGGACCTGCCATCCAGGTCACGCCGACCAAAAGAAGTTTCAAAAATGTTATGTAACAATGCCGATGCTTTAGTATAATACGCTCCATAATGAATGATTCCCTTATCTCTTTGCAGTGATGAAGATATTTTTCCCTGACAAATGGTGGTGCTCCCTTTTTCTCTGCGCTCTCTGCCTGCTGCTCCCCCCGGAGTCAGCAAGCCAGGAAATTCGTGCGGATGTCACCGTAGACCGCAGCCAGGTAAACAACACCTCGCTCAGCTTTTTGGATAACCTCGCTGATGAAATAGAAACCTATCTTAATGAATATTCCTGGACCGATACGAACTTCCGGGCGGAAGAACGGGTCAGGGTCGATATACAGGTAACGTTACTGAGTGCAGATGACAATTTCAACTTCGATGCCCAGGTAATTTTTCGCTCACGCCGGCCTATTTACAATACGACCCGCGAAACGGTTCTATTTTTCTACAACGAGGAGAACTGGAGCTTTACCTTTACGCCCCATCGCACGCTGATTCATGATCAGCTTCAGTTTGACGAATTTACCAGTTTTTTAGACTTTTATGCCTACCTTATTCTGGGATACGATTTTGACAGCTTCAATGAGCTCGGGGGCACCCCTTACTTTGCACAAGCTCAGAATATCGTCTCCCAAGCCCAGTCCTCCCCCTCCGGTGGCTGGGAACGCAGTGGTGTCAACCGTCGAAACCGGGCGCAGCTGGTGGCAGATCTGCTTAACCAGAACTATGAGGGACTGCGACTGGCTATATACCAGTATCACCGGCAAGGATTGGATCGTTTTGTTGAAAATCCGGAGGAAGCGCGAAAGCAGATCCTGGAAGCGCTGGAAAAAATACAGAAGGCCAAACGGGCCACCTCCTCCAACTTTCTGTTTGATACGTTCTTCAACACAAAATACCGAGAATTAAGCGCTATCTTTGAGGACGCGGCTCCTGAGGTCAGGCTCGAAGCTTTCCAACTGCTCTCAAATATTGATCAAAGTCACCTGTCGGAATACCGAAAGCTTCAATGATCGTGCTGTATATTGATATTAAGCATACAGCAGCTTCTTTTTAACTTGCCCTTTTATGCCACCAAAGTGGTTGTTCCATTTTTTTCACCGACGAAAATAAACGGACCCCAAAAAAGCCGCCGGGTGAGGATTCTTCGCCTGAGCGGAGGATGGCTTTCTTTCTCTTAATACAATATAATGTTATATATATATATAAATTACCTTTAAAAAGAGCTTCTCATTTTATGAGAAAAAACACACGGCCTTGAAAAGTCAGTGCCCCGGGTGGCGGGCGCAAGGCGGAGGAACAGGAAAAATATTTGTTTGAGCCCGACCGTGTCGGGCGAGTTTATATTTTTCTCCGGAGCCGCGGCAACCGCCGGGCGCTGAGTTTTCTCAGCCTTGACCTTTTCCGCCCTTTTGGGTCAAGCCAAAAGGGGGATAAAGAATTTTCAAATAATCATACCCGCGCCTACGGTTTCATTGGTGTATTCATCAATGATGATAACACTGCCCGTTACGCGATTGCGCTTGTAGCTATCGTAGAAAAGAGGTTTGGTCGTACGAATTTGAACACGACCGATATCATTCAGCCCGATCTCCTTGTCCCCCTCGACGCGATGCAACGTGTTAATGTTGACTTTATACTTCACCTCTTTAACGATGCAACGGGCATCCTGGGTGGTATGTTTGATCGCATACTTTCCCTTCGGATCAAGCGGCTCCTTATTAAGCCAGCAAACCATCATATCGATATCCTGTCCCACGGTAGGCTGATTATCCGGCTTGGCAATCATATCGCCCCGGCTGATATCAATTTCATCCTCCAGCGTCATGGTAACTGACATCGGCTGGAAGACCTCATCCTCTTCGTTCTTATAGGTTTCAACGGTATCGATCGTGCTGGTAAACCCAGAGGGAAGCGCGATAATTTCGTCACCGGGCTTAAACACCCCGCCGGCCACCTGACCGGCATAGCCCCGGTAATCGGGATATTCTTCCGATTGGGGGCGCGTAACCCACTGCACCGGAAACCGGCTGTCCACATGATTGTAATCACTGTCCACCTGTACATTTTCGAGCGTGTAGAGCAGCGTAGATCCGCCATACCAGGGCATGTTTTCAGATTTATCAACCACGTTATCCCCGTAAAGCGCGCTGATGGGAATATAATGGATATCGGGAACATCCAGCTTGGAGGAAAACGAGCGAAACTGTTCCTGGATTTCTTTGAAGCGGTCTTCGCTATAGTCGACCAGGTCCATTTTATTAACACACAGCACGACATGGTCAATCTGCAACAGCGACGCGATAAACGAGTGACGGCAGGTCTGCTCGATCACGCCCTTGCGGGCATCCACCAGGATGACCGCCAGGTTTGCCGTCGAGGCTCCCGTTACCATGTTCCGGGTGTACTGGACGTGTCCCGGCGTGTCGGCAATAATGAACTTTCGGTTGGGCGTTGAAAAGTAACGGTAAGCCACGTCGATGGTAATGCCCTGCTCGCGTTCCGCAGACAGCCCATCCGTTATGAGAGCGAGGTTGGTATATTCATCCCCCTTCTTCTGGCTCGATTCTTCAATCGCTTCCATCTGATCATCAAAAATGGATTTGGAATCGTAGAGCAAGCGCCCGATCAGGGTGCTTTTGCCGTCATCCACGCTTCCTGCCGTCGTAAACCGCAGGAGATCCATATCGAGATATTTTTGTGCTTCTTGTGTATTCGAACTCATGCTATTGTTAAATTCTTAAATTAATTTCTAAATCCTCTTCCGGTCAGATGCTGTGCATTCAGGAGCCTGTATTCGGAATAACCGTATCTCGGGCTCTGAATCCTGAATGCTTTATTCAGATGCGCTGTGCCATTTTTATTAAAAGTATCCCTGCTTTTTCCGCTCTTCCATAGCAGCCTCCGCCCGCTTGTCATCCGTCCTGTTGCCCCGCTCGGTAATGCGTGCTGAAGCAACTTCCTCGATAATCTGTGCCACGGTGGAAGCTTCGGATTTAAAAGCCCCGGTACACGTCATATC
>NZ_JBEPWZ010000299.1:0-3601 GCF_041642155.1 Fodinibius sp. | reverse complement strand
TAACTTCCCGGCTCGTACGGCCAAAATCCTCCGGAATCCAAATATGCGCATTGCTGTTCAACCGTATTTTAGTCCCATCACTTAAGGTCAGCGCACGCTGCTGATCATCCCCTGCGACATAGGAAACGGGCTGAGAAGTCTTCTCTCCCATTTCCAGCGGCACCTGCTGCCATACGTAAAACATTACCGAAACCAACAGGAGAATGATAACGGCGGCTGCCGGCCAGTACGAAGTGGACTTTCTGTCAGACAGAGGCCTATAGCTGTACTTGTCATCAGGCCCGACGCCCGCTTCAATCACATCCCAGATTTTTTCCGATCTTATCTCAGAGGTCATTGGTTTGATATGATCCTCCTTTAAGTGAGAGATATCCTGATTCAGCTTCTGTTTCAGATAAGCTTGTCCCCCCGGTGTCTTCAACCACTCCTTTACCTCTTCAATCTCAGCGGGCGTACATTTATCTTTAAAAAATCTTTCTACTTTATTTCGATCCATGCAGCAGTTACATAAGAAGAACTTCTTTACTATAAATACGTACGTGCGGACCGAAAGTATTAGAAGGTTTACCAAAAAAATTTACTGACGTCCCTCGCTTAGTGATATTAAGAGAAAAGAAAGTATACTGAGAGGCTCCTTTTATGACGGATTATATTTATTCTCATCAACGTTGATGTCCCACTTAGTGCCAATCGAACAATCGAATGGGGCTTACTTTTGGGATTTATGGGTGGTAAGGACACCCCCAATTCTGCGTAAGGAGGCTTTCTTTTTCTACACCAGACAGACTTTTTGGGTAGCTATCCTCGAGTGTGGGCATCCGGGACCATGGCGCATAGAAGGAAGGAGACTAATGTTAGCTTGCCATTATATAAAACTTACGTTATTTCCCTAAACCGGCGTGCTTTTTCAGGTAGTTGCGAACATATTTAGTACCCAAATAAAATTGCGATTTGACCGTATTAATGGATACCTCTTTCTTCTGCGCCACCTCGGCATTGGATAGTCCCTCAAAATTTTTCATCTCAAAGACCTTTCTTTGTTCAGGGGACATATTCTGCAGGGCCATTTGTACGGTTTCCCTGTATTCCTCGTAAATGACTTTCTCAACAGTCGAATTTCTGCGGCGTCTGTTTTTCGATAGTTTTTTAAAGTCTTTTTTAACTTTGGTGCTGGTCTTTTGCTTGCGAATGGTATCGATCAGGTGGTTTTTCATCATCGTAAACAAAAATCCCCTGATGGAAGAACCTTGCAGCATGTTTCTTTTGTTCCAAACCTTTAAAAAGAGATCCTGGACGGCGTCTTCGGCGAGATACTGGTCCTTCAGATAGCGCTTGGCAAGAAAGTACAGCTGCTCGTGATACCGGTCATACAGTTTCCTGAAGGCATTCCGGTCCCCCTTCCTAATCTTGTGCACTAAAACACTTTCATCGGGTTTCTTCATGTCTGCCCCTTTAATATTTTTTTTGCCCTTACTTAATAAGAGACATTTAAAAAGGGATTCTACTGTTTTTACATGATATTACCTCATAATAAATTTAGGGAGGGTTCAACGAAAGAGGTACCCATTAAGAAACCCTCCCTTTCCGGTCTATATACTCATGCTATATACCTACACCTACCTTGACATAAGTGTGAATCGGAATACAATATGTACCACAAATCACGCCAGGATCCACTATATCTATATCAAACGCACCCCCTTATGCCGGGGGCCGCCATGCGTGCTATACGTTATCGGGAGCCTTGGCAATATTGGGAGCCGCGGCAGTCGCCTGGGCCATCTCATCCACGGTTTTTCTGTCCGACTTCTTCTGCCAGATATAGAAAATGGTAAACAGCACGATCAGGATAAGCGGAAAAACAGTGATCTGGGCCAGGGTCGCCTGTCCCGCCGCCAGTTCCAGCTCCGACCCGCTCATTCCCATATCCGCATAGGTGCTGCGGGCGCTGTCAATCCAGCCTCCGATGATTGGCTGAAATATGGACGTGGAAAACATCCCGATCGCTCCCAGCAGGGAAAGTCCGAGCGCACCGGTTTTCGGGGCTCTCTTGGCCGCCGTACCGATCATCACCGGCCAGAAATAGCAGATCCCTATGGCAAAAAAGACGGCCGCTACATAGGCCATCGCTCCGGTAAAGATGCTAAACATATAGATGCCAATCGCTGCAAAAACGGAGCCGCCCAACAACACGCCCGGCTGTCCCAGCGTCTTCACCACCGGTCCGGCGAAGAAGCGTCCGACCGCCATCAGGCCCGTGACCAGCGCCAGGATTAACATGGGACTCGCGCCGCTCTCGGACATCACGATATTTACCCACTGCTGCGGGCCGAATTCTGTAATAGCGGTCAGGGCAAAGCAGAGGAATAAAAAGATAAAAACGGGGCTGCCCAGAGCCTTGACGTTTTCTTTGAGGGACCGCATTTCCTCCAGCTTGGGTTTCGGAAATGTTTGCCCGTAGAACAGGGCGGCATAGATAATGGTCGGGACCATGATGATCCACATCTGGGCCTGCCAGCCGAGGGCAAAGTCGGTCATGAATTTGGAGATCAGGCTGCCGAGCACGATGCCGCCGGGAAACCACATGTGGAACCGGTTGAGCATTTTATCCACTTTATTGCCGGTGTAGGCATCGGCAATCATGGGGTTACAGGCGGCCTCCGTACAGCCGTTGCCCAGCCCTATCAGCAAGGTTGATATCAGCAGCAGGGTATACCCGCCGGCGTAAATGGTTAAGATGATGCCCAGGGTATGGACCACAAAGGCAAACTGCATGATGCGTTTGGGTCCAATGGAATTATAGAAAATGCCTCCCAGGACCATGGATATGGGAAAGCCCAGAAACCACATTGAATTGATGAACCCAAGCTGCTCGGCCGACAATCCGAATTGGTCGCCCAGCTCGGGCAGTATGCCCGCCCGAATGGCAAAGGTAAAAGCAGTCGTAATGAGGGCAAAACAGCTTCCCCAGAAAAGTATGCGCTCGTTAACTTGTTTACTCATGATAGGTAGATTTTAGTTAAAAGTATATTACGGTTCCCTGTTTACCGGCTGATTGAACTAAAAAATGACTCGTACATTTCTAACAAGCATCCCTGATTCTTTTCGGATCCTATCACCTACGTACGGTCATCTATTCTTTTTATCGAGGACTTTCAAAAACTCATCGTTTGCCATCAGATGAGTGCCTTAACCCGACTGGCCGCAGCACGAATGCTTGGGACAGGCGGTATTGCAAAAGTTTCTTATCTTTAATCCCAATATACAAGAGACTTCCAGAATAGGATTCTACTATATATATTTTTATTTATCCCGTTTTTCCTAAATAATTAAAAACAAGCAATAAAACAATACCTTGCTCTTCAATGTTTTGCAGCCCTATCCATAATATCCCTCAGAAAGCCTTGGAAAACAAGGATTTCAGGCTCAAAATAAATGGGATTGATTAGTAAAAAAAACAAACTAATAAGCCCTATTCATCACCAGCCCAATAGTCGATAACAAGTACATCCTCCAGATGCGGTTCTAAAATTTCTACAAAAGCCTGATGGTCCGGATGAGGAAGATAGGTTGCACGGTCTTCTTCACTTTCGAACGTGAC
>NZ_JBEPWZ010000298.1:0-3639 GCF_041642155.1 Fodinibius sp. | reverse complement strand
TTATAGGGAAGGGTTACATACTGCAACCCGTTGTGGTTAACAATATCTGCATCAAACTGGACCATAAAAATATGCTCTCCCGTATTTTCCAGGCTTTCCGCCTTGAGTTCTCCATAAGTATCAAACAATTGATATTCATTGGAGTCGATAACCTCTTTGGCTTTATCTCTGGCAAGTTGATAATACTGGTCGCCGCCCTGCATGGGATATCCCGCCATTGTCAAGTAGACGCTGGACAACAGGGTTTTTACAGCACCCATGGTAACTCTCCCGCTTTCATCATTAAAGGTCAATCCGGAATTGGATTCTACCCATGTTAAATCCTCGACAATCGCAGCATAAACATCAGCAACGGGTGTTCGTTCCGGTGCCAGGTTCTCTGAGTTCAAGCCAACAGGCTCCAGAATCAACGGTACATCCCCGAAGATTCTGACAAGATTATAGTAGTAATACGCGCGTAAAAACCTCGCCTCTCCCAATAACCTGTTTTCTGTGGCTTCATCCAACTGTTCAATATCGGGTATGTTGGCTAGTGCCTCGTTTGCATTGGCAATACCGCGGTAATGGCTGTTCCAATAGGTTTGTCCATAACCGTTATCGGCACTATTGTCCAGCGCTCGGATATCCAGGCTATTCGTTGCCTGTCCCAGTTCAGTGTTTGCCAGACCGGTTTGGAACTCTGTCATTAGCCAGGCTGCTCCCCCGAATCCTCCGCCTCTCACCGCTCTCAAATCCTCATATATGGCATTGACTGCAGCTTCAGCGTGAGCCGGCTCTGTATAATAGTTGTTTCCCGTAAAACTGGTAGGATCCGTATGTGAAAGAAAATCATCACAGCCAGAAGCTACAAATGCGATAAAACTACCAAGTATTAAAAAAGAAGTTAGCTTTCTCATAAGTGTGGGAATAAAATTTTATAGTTAATAAAGCGCAAATTTTTTAGATTCCAAGATTAATGCCCAGAACGAATGTTCTGGATTTAGGATATTCAAAGTATTGCGCCCTGCCTCTGGAAAATGGCGCGCCTGAAGTGGATATTTCAGGGTCATATCCTCGGAATTCTGTAATGGTAAATAGATTCTGCGCAGTGGCATAAATCCTTAAGTTCCTTATGCTCAAGGGACTCAAAATGTCTTGTGGAAGATTATATGACAACGTAAAATTCCTGCCCCTGATAAAGGAACCGTCTTGCATCCTGTGGGTATCGTTGTCAGTATCATAGCCCGCCTGTGTGGGACGCAATTGTGCAATCGGCGTATCCTGATTATCGGGAGTCCAGGCATTTAATACTGACCCTAAAGCGTTGGCAATTCCCACCCGGTCTTCGGTTGAGTGCACTGCTTCCCACATGATGTCATTTCCATACATGAATTGAATGTCAGCGTTAAACTCAAAATTCTTGTATGTAAAAGTGTTAATAAGGCTTCCATAACCGTCGGGCACACCGTTTCCGATCGGGACCCGATCGTCCTGGTTAATAGCGCCATCATTGTTAACGTCCTTATATTTAATATCTCCAGGGAGACGATTATACTGGGCCGCCTCTTCTGCTTCATCTGTATTCCAGGTACCCTGTGAGATGAAGCCCATGAATGTATTTACGGGCAGTCCTTCCCGAATAATACTTCCTGCTCCACCACCGTGCACGCCGCCCCCGGTTTCGATATCTGAACCGCCGTGAAGTTTCAGGACCTCATTTTCATTGATGGAAATATTGAAATCCGTACTCCATGAGAAATCGTTACCCTGGACGTTATAAGTTGTTAATGCCAGTTCAATACCCCTGTTTTCCATACTTCCGATATTCTCAAAAACATTGGCATAACCGCTTGTTCGGGGAAGCGGCCTTAACAGAAGCATTTCTTCTGATTTTCTGCGATACAAATCAGCTTCAATTGATACCCTGTCATTAAAAAGCCCCAATTCAAGTCCTATATCGAACTGTTTGTTTACCTCCCACTTCAGCTCTGGATTAGCCAACCGCTGAACACCTACACCGATGTTTCTATTTCCGTTAAATATTGCGGTATAGGTACCCAAGCCAGCCTCATACTGATAATTGGATATTTCTGAATTACCGGTATGACCGTAGCTTGTCCGAATCTTCAGATTGGAGATAACCGAGTTATTTTGCAGAAAGTCTTCCTCAGATACTCTCCATCCCAATGCAGCTGAAGGGAAAAATGCGTATCTGTTTTCGGGACCGAACTTTGAAGAACCGTCCACTCGACCCGTCACTGTTGCCAGGTACTTGCTATCATAGGTATAATTAACCCTACTGAAGAAGGATGACATCGAATATTCACTCCTGGAAGAGTTCGGTGGCCGCGGGTTATCTGCGATGCCTAAGTTATTATATTTAAAATAATCATCCAGGAAACCCCAGGCAGCTGCAGTAGAGCTGGAACTGTGTGAGGTTTGTATAGATTGACCCAACATGGCTTCAACCGAATGAATCTCATTAATATCATTGGAATAATTAAGAATATTCTCGAATTGCCAGTTTTCATTTTGTGATGGTGATATACTGGCAGTACCCTCCTGATCTCGTGACAAAAAGGGCAGCGTACGACCTGAGTACTGATCTTGCTCCTGGGTAATCACATTCGCAGCAAGCATTGTTCGCAGCTCCAAATTGTCATTAAATTTTATATTGGTGTGAACATCTGCAACGATATTTTGCGTATTCAGGATGTGAATACTCTCTTCGGATACTCTCCGCTGATTGGGACCTCCTTCCATACCGGGATAATCCTCATTACCCGCCCATGTTCCATCAGGATATTTAACAGGAACTATCGGTATGGACTCATACAACATCCTCATTGACCATGGATGGAGCTCTTTTTGTGACTGGTTGTTGTAACTGAGACGACCCCCAGCCGTCAACCATTCTGCTACCTCGGTTTCAATGTTAAATCGTCCCGTATAGCGTTCTAACCAAGAGTCTTTCATAACCCCTTCTTCATTGTCATAGGACAGGGAAAGTCCATAGGTTGTCTCTTGGTCACCACCGGAAACTGCCAGGTTATGCCTGTGTGTTATCGCCTGACGAAAGGCCTCATCCTGCCAGTCCGTGTCGTATAAAGGTTCACCATTCTCGAAAAGCCGCGGATCAGTCCTTTTATCCACAGGATTAGTATACTTTCCTCCCTCAAAACCTGCCGGATCAAATTTTTCTGCATTTGAGTAGGCAATTTCCTCTACCTCTAAAAACTCTTCTGCATTCAAAACATCAATCTTCTTAGCAACGCTACCGGTACTTACGGAAACATTGTAGTCTACTCTGGGCCCTTGACTACTCCCTGATTTGGTGGTTATCAACACTACCCCGTTTGCACCCCGCGCCCCGTAAATTGCCGTTGCGGAAGCATCTTTAAGAACCTCAATTGATTCAATATCGCTTGGTGGAATGGAACCTACAGCATGGGAACCGCCTTGCATCCGTTCAACGTTTAACATCACCCCGTCAACTATATACAATGGATCATTTGTGTTACTAACCGAACTACTTCCACGTATACGAATCTGTGGAGATCCACCGGGCTGACCAGAATTTAATGATACGTCTACACCGGATACTCGACCTGCCAGGGCCTGAGAAATGTTGGTTGAGGATCGCTCTTGAATCGCTGCGTC
>NZ_JBEPWZ010000297.1:0-3643 GCF_041642155.1 Fodinibius sp. | reverse complement strand
GACCTATGAGGATGAATTGCCCGGACGGGACGGAGTGCCCGGTGACCGGCACGTGGTCTCTACAGGAGTGGCTCTTTATAACCTGCGCCGGGATCCCGGGGAACGCTACAACGTGATAGAGCAGTATCCCGAAGTGGTCAAAGAGTTACAAGAATTAGCTGAAAAAGCCCGGGAAGACTTGGGCGATAATTTAACCAATACTCCCGCTTCCAACAACAGGCCCCCAGGCAAGTTATAATGTGCCAAAAAATCATAGCTTATTGGCTATATTTGCATATTCCTAAAATAATGTTGTAAAATAGGTAAAAAGTATTCGAGTAGTTATAAACGTAAATAAAATGAACATATTACGCTACCTGATCATTGCTATAATTCTGATCATTGGGACCCATCATGAAGGGGTGGCTCAGGATAATACTGTCAAAGAAAGGGACGCCCGTCCGAACATCTTATTGGTGTTTGTGGATGATCTGGATCATGAGCCGCTTGGATTTATGGGGAATGAAATCATACAAACCCCAAATATAGACCAGCTGGCCGCCGAGGGAGTGGCGTTCCGGAATGCGTTTGCGGTGACAGCTACCTGTATCACCAGTCGCGGCACGTTGATGACCGGCCAGTATGCCGCCCGTACGGGCATCTATTTTGACCAGTTTGACGGGTTCACCGAAGAGCAGGCGGCCATGAGCTTCCCCGCCCAGCTGCGCCAGTCTGGCTATCATACCGGATACGTTGGCAAGTGGCACTTGGGGCGGTTCCGGGAGGGAATGTTTGACGATGATCGGGCGTATGATGGTCAGGGACAATTCTGGTCGGAGGCGTACCCTCCGGAGCGCGGCTCTCACCTGACCGACCGGCTGGGCAACCAGGCGGTGGATATGATCCACGACGCACCGGCCGGCAAGCCGTTTGCGATGACGGTCGGCTTCAAGGCCCCGCACGTGCAGGACGGCTTCCACCCGGTTGAGCCCTACCCGGCCTCACCGGCCACGGCAGTGCTGTATGAGCGGGATGAGATACCGGCTCCGCCGCTGTCGGATTCGGCATTTTTTGAAAGTCAACCTGATTTCTTGCAACAGTCGCTGAACCGGGTACGCTGGGACTACCGGCTTGGTCCGCCCGAGTCGCTGAACTTCCAGCGTTCGATGCGGCGCTACTACCGGATGGTCACCGGGGTAGACCGCCAGCTTGGGAAGATGATGCAAGCCCTGCGGGAGACCGGTCGACTGGAGAATACGATTATTGTCTTCACCTCCGATCATGGGATGTACCTAGGAGACCGCGGGTTTGCCGGCAAGTGGCTGGGCCACGACACAGCGATCCGTATTCCGCTTATTGTTCGCGATCCCGGTCTCCGGGAGGCCGAGGTTGGCACTAACCGCGAGCAGATGGTACTGATGGTTGATCTGCTGCCCACGTTTTTGGACTGGGCGGGCCTGTCGCCACCAGAGGAGGTACAGGGGAGTTCGTTTGCGCCCATTGTAGGGGGGCAGGATCCGCCCGACTGGCGGAGCGAGTTCTTTTATGAGCACCACAGCTTTGCTGACCGTATTCCACGCTCGGAAGGGGTCCGAACCGAACGCTACAAGTACCTGCGGTATCTGGACAGCGAGCCGCTCTATGAGGAACTTTACGACCTGAAAAAGGATCCGGACGAATCCAATAATTTAGCTGATGATCCGGAATATGCAGATCTGCTCCGGCAGATGCGCGACAAATGGGAACAATGGCAGAAAGAGGTTCAGTAAATCTTTCTTCTCAGAGGCTTTGGGTAAAAGAATTCTTTAGAGCTTTATTTATCAGTTAATGGGGAACCACTCTTTGATAGCTGAGAAGTATTGATTAAACTGATCTAAATTTATTTTAGCTTTTAACGAAGCACCTATACTTATAAGAGAAAAAAGCCGGAGAATTCTTAAATTACTGTCTCTTATTATATACTATGATTATGCTATGAAAAACATAGGCAGACTTTTATTTGTAGGCATTTTATTCTTTGCGATTACCAACTATGCCCACGGACAGGACAGCCCGAATATAGTGGTCATTTTAGCCGATGATCTTGGCTACGGAGATGTCTCCTTTTATAATGAAAATGCGGCTTTTGACACGCCGAATATCGACCAGCTTGGTGAGGCAGGGGTTGCCTTTACCAGCGCATATACGACCTCGGCGGTGTGTACGCCTACTCGGTATGGGCTCCTCACGGGACGGTATAACTGGAGATCGCCCCTGAAAAGCGGGGTGACCTGGGGATATTCCGGTCCTTTGATCTCCAATGAAAGAATGACTATTGGGGATATGCTGCAATCCCAAAACTATGAAACAGGCTTTGTAGGGAAATGGCACCTGGGGTGGAACTGGCATTTTGCCGGAGAAAACCCCGAAAACCTGGACAATCCCAACATTCGTCCCGAGGTTGATTTTAGCCAGCCCATCAAAAATGGACCGAATGCCCGGGGATTTGGCTACTCCTACGGGATACCGGCATCCCTAGATATGCCCCCCTATGTCTATGTTGAAAATAATCGGCCTACGACAATTCCCACCGATACCACGGTCAACTATGACCACAAAGGCTTTTGGAGAAAGGGGCTGACTGGATCTGATTTTAGTCATACGGACGTGCTGCCGCATTTGACCAATAAGACCGTAGAATATATAAATGAACAGGCCTCGAATAATGCCCCGTTTTTCGTGTACTTTGCATTGCCGGCCCCGCATACGCCCATTCTTCCGACTACCGAGTATATCGGCAAAAGTAATTCCAACCTGTATGGGGACTTTGTTCAACAGGTGGACGGGGTGGTAGGACAGGTGATGCAGGCACTAGAACAAAACGGCATCTTGGATGATACGATCCTGATTTTTACCAGTGATAACGGTGCGTCGCCCCGCGCTGATTTCGAAGAACTCCAGCAGGCGGGCCACGATCCGAGTTATATCTACAGGGGACATAAAGCGGATATTTATGAGGCGGGATTAAGGGTTCCTTTCCTTGTAAGCTGGCCGGACGGAATCGAGGGGTCGTTTATCTCGGATGAAACCATAAGTACGGCAGACTTGATAGCCACGTTTGCAGATTTAACGGGGACAAACCTGCCCGATGATGCCGGCGAAGACAGCTACAGTTTTTCACCTGTCCTGAAGCAGCAGGCATACGAAAAGCCGTTGCGCGAGGCGACCGTATTACATTCCATAGACGGACGTTTTGCGATTATTAAAGAAGAATGGAAACTTATCTTGTGGCCGGGATCCGGCGGATGGAGTTATCCGAATACCGAAGAAGACCTCCGGGGACTGCCCCCCTTCCAGCTGTATAATCTGGACAAAGACCCCGCTGAACAATTTAATCTTGTCCATATGTATCCTGATAAGGTTAAAGAACTTAAGTCACTGCTGGAAAAATATATAGACGAGGGCAGAAGTACCCCGGGTACTCCTCAAAGCAATGATGGTCCGAAAAGGTGGGACCAATTGGACTGGATTGATCTATAAAAATGAAAAATGTGGAGAACCTGATCGTTAAAGATGGAGCCGTTTCGATCTGGATCTGAGCAATACAATACGACAAATGAAACCAATAGTAATTTAACTGGAAGCTATAAACCAGGGCGGAACTTCTTTTAACCGTTACGCTGCG
>NZ_JBEPWZ010000296.1:0-3644 GCF_041642155.1 Fodinibius sp. | reverse complement strand
GAAGAAGCTGAATCCTTTAAGCTGGAACTCATGCAGGAAGCCCGGAACGAAGTGGAGAAGGTCCGCAGTAAATGGATGAAGGCGGTGGAGAGGGAAAAAAGGGTGTTCCTGGAGGAACTCGAGGAGCAGTCCTTTGAGAAGATCATGGGTATCGTTGAGCATATGGTAGCGGACCTGGCCGACAGGTCGCTCGAAAAACAGGCGATAAACCGGTTTATTAACCGTATCAAGGGGATGAAGGAGGACGAAAGGAAGCAGATGATCGATGCCGTGGATGCGGACCACCTTGAGGTCGCAACGGCCTTTCCAACCGAAGAGGAGGATCGCGAAGAAATTGACGCCGCCATTCGCCGGCTGCTGGACAGTGAAAAGGGGTGCCGGTATAGCCATGACCCGGAGCTGGGCTTCGGTATTGAAGTACGCAGCAACGGTTGGAAAATAGGCTGGAATATGAAAGGCTACCTCGAGGAGCTGAGGTCAGAGGTAGATACGGTTTTCACCCAGTTGGAAACTAATAATTGAGGCTAATCCGATGCATGTCAAGATAGACTAAATAATTATTAACATAACCGGTCAAGCTTATCCGAAAAAGAAGAGCTATGGTATATGTATGCAAAGCCAGTGATAGCAATCCACCCTATTCAGAAAAGGACAATGCAACAAGCTTTAATATTCAACACCCAATATTCAAAGCAGCCAGGTGAGAATGTAACATGACTGACCGAATACTTGATTCAGTACTTAAAAAAACCAGAAACCGGCTGGGACAGGCGATCCAGCGGAGCCCGGATTTACGGCTTCGCGAGTATGGAGTGGTCACATCGGTGGGAGAAGGGTTCATCCGGGTACACGGATTACCGCATGTGGGAACCGATGAGCTGGTATACATAGATACCCGAGAGCGCCGGGTGCCCGGACTGGTTTACAACCTGGATGCCGGGGAAGCGGGTATTATTTTGCTGGATGAGGAGCAGTATGTAGAAGCCGGTGATGAAGTTCACCGGACTTCTGATATATTAAGTGTCCCTGTCGGAGATCAGCTTCTGGGCAGGGTGGTAGACAGCATCGGTCGTCCGCTTGACGGGAAAAAGCCAGTGGCTACAAACGAAACCCTGCCGGTAGAACGTCCGGCCCCGCCCATCATGCACCGAAGTCCCGTCGAGACCCCGCTGCAGACGGGGATTAAAGTGATTGACGCACTGTTTCCGATCGGACGGGGGCAGCGCGAACTGATTGTAGGCGACCGGCAGATCGGCAAGACCGCTATTGCCGTGGATACCATGATCAACCAGCACGATAAAGATGTAATCTGTATTTACTGCGGTATCGGCAAGCAGAAAGCAGCGGTGGCCCGTGTTATAGCCGACTTGCAGGAACATGGGGCCATGGATTATTCGATTGTCGTTTCGGCCGGGAGTGAAGACCCGGTGGGACTGCAGTATATTGCCCCGTATGCAGCGACCAGCATCGGGGAATATTTTATGGAGCAGGAAAAAGACGTGCTAATTATTTACGATGATTTAACATGGCATGCCCGGGCTTACCGGGAACTGGCCCTGCTGCTTCGGCGTCCCCCGGGCAGGGAGGCATACCCCGGCGATATCTTTTACATTCACTCGCGACTGCTGGAACGGTCGACCCGGCTAAAGGAAGAATACGGGGGCGGGTCGTTGACAGCCTTGCCCATAGTGGAGACTCAGGCTCAAAATATATCGGCATTTATACCTACCAACCTGATTTCTATTACCGATGGACAGCTCTATCTGTCCCCGGAACTTTTCCAAAAAGATGTGATGCCGGCCATTGACGCCGAGAAATCGGTTTCACGGGTAGGGGGTGCTGCGCAGCGACCGGCCTACCGTTCGGTAACCAAAAAACTCCGGCTGGCCTATGCACAATTTGAGGAACTGGAAGCGTTTTCACGGTTTAGCTCGCGGCTTGATGAAGATACCAGGAAAACCATAGAACGCGGACGGTTGATCCGCGAGAGTTTAAAACAGCCACAATTTGAACCCCTGGACATTGGGGAACAAATTTTACTGCTGCTGGCGGTGACCTCCGGGGTGATGGATGACCTCCCGCTCGCCCGACTCGAAGAAGCCAAACGGCAGATCCGGGAAATCTACCAGGAGCATTCCGATGAACTGGATCAAAAAATCGACTGGCAGGAAGATATTACGGAAGAGGAACGAACATATTTGCTCGATCTGGCAGAAACAGCACTTGAATCGTTAAAAGAGGAGCAGGAGTATGCAGAAACTTGAACAGCTACAGCGCAAAGTAAAGAATGCGAAAGACTTGCAGTCTATTGTTCGGACGATGAAAGTGATGGCTTCGGTAGGTATTCATCAGTTTGAGGATGCCGCTGATTCGCTTGGGGGCTATTACGATACCCTTGAGCGGGGTCTGCAGGTTGTGCTTTCCAAAGAATTCAGTGAGGCTCGCCCTTTTCTCTCATCGGGTGATGAGGGGACAGCCGGGATCATCGTTATTGGCTCAAGCCAGTCGCTGTGCGGACCATTTGACGAGTCGATACTGACTTATACGTTGGAGATGACCAGGGAAGAGGGGAAGAAAGAGGCGCAGTTCTTTGTGTTGGGAGAACGGCTGACCGGTTATTTGCGGCAGGCGGGAGTGTCGATAGACAAGCACTTTATTTTGCCCGGTTCGGCAGGCGGGATCAGTGGGCTGGTGCTGGATCTGCTGGCTGGTATTGAAGAATGGCAGGCACAACGGGATATCCGATCGATAAGGGTATTGCATAACAAGCCCGCTGACAAGGAGGGATATACTTCCCGCGGTCAGCATCTGCTGCCATTGAATAAGAGTTGGCTGGAGCGGCTCGTTGATCGTCCGTGGCCGACCAATAATTTGCCCCAATACAGGGTGGATGCGCATACCCTGTTCCTTTCACTGCTGCGGCAATATCTGTTTGTATCTCTTTACCGCGCAGTGGCCGAGTCGCTTGCTGCCGAGTATACCAGTCGATTGTCTGCGATGCAGCAGGCCGAGAAGAAAATAGATGAGCGCCTGGAAAAACTGAACCGGGCTTATACGCATGAACGTCAGTCGGCCATCACCAGCGAGCTGCTGGATATTATGGCGGGATTTGAGGCGGCACAGTCTCGCGATAGTGATAAAGCAATATAATGGAGGATTAATATGGCAGATCATGAAAATATTTTAAATGAGCTGACGAAAAGACAAGAGCCCTGGTATAGCTTAACTGGAGAAGATGTTAGTCAAAAACTCAAAACTAATACCAATACTGGATTGTCTGAGGAGGAAGTCAAACGCCGTCTGGCTTTCTTTGGGCCTAATGAAATCGAAGTTGAGACCGGCTTAACCCGCTGGCAGATTTTGTTGCATCAGTTCAAAGATCCGCTTATCTATATCCTGCTGGCGGCTGCTTTTGTGACCTTTGTACTTCAGGATTATATCGATTCGGGGGTAATTACTACTGTTGTTTTATTAAATGCGTTAATTGGTTACATACAAGAAAGCAAAGCCCAGAAAGAAATGGAGGCACTTTCAAAGATGTCAGATCCGAAGGTTAATGTTATTCGGAACCGACGCGAAATGGAAATTGCCGCACGGGAGCTGGTACCCGGCGATATTGTGCTGCTCAGTTCAGGTGGCCGTGT
>NZ_JBEPWZ010000295.1:0-3645 GCF_041642155.1 Fodinibius sp. | reverse complement strand
TCCCAAACTCATCCCTGGTTGTGGCTGGGAAATCAAGATGATCCAGCTCCCCGTCAAAGATGGCGTTATGCAGGCTCCATTGCGCCAGTGAAATGTCAAAAAAAAGATCGTCCTCCGACTCCGAGGTTTCTCCTGAGCTGCATGCTGAAATAAGGCCGGTTATTGATATTGATGCAGCCGCTGCGCCCAATCCTCCCACCTGTAAAAAATGCTTTCTATCCATAATGATTCCCGTTGTAATATTTTTAGCGCAAGATCAGTCATCCCACATATCCTTTCATACTGCCCGGACTGACAATCATTGTCGCTACTATGATTTATAATTGTTTTCGCTTGTAATGTAACAAAATATTTATGGGATGCAATTTGCACCTTGGTATTTTTTTGTCATATTAACGTGAAAATATTTTTACAAAAACTGTGATTATTTTTTCACATACTTGACTGTGTTAAAAAGGATATTGCAAATAAGAAATCGGACCAAAACACAAGGATTACTTAATGAATAGATTATTACAAGCGAAGCTTAGCCTCATGATGTTTCTGGAGTTTTTCGTTTGGGGGGCCTGGTATTCGACCGTTGCCGTGTATATGACCGTCAATGGAATGGAGAACCTGACACACTGGCCCTTCACGGTTAACCCCATCGCCGCCATAGCGGCTCCTTTCTTTGTGGGACTCATTGCCGATCGTTATTTTGCCACGGAAAAGGTACTTGGATTCCTGCACATTTTGGGCGCGGTTTTCATGTTCCTGACGCCTATGGCTGTGGATAGTCCGGTTATTTTCATCCTTCTGCTGCTTGCCTACAACCTCTGCTATATGCCAACAATGAGCCTGGCAAATACCCTTTCCTTCCACCATATTCAAGACCAGGAAAAGGATTTTCCCATTATCCGGGTGTTTGGAACGATCGGCTGGATTGTGGCGGGACTGATTATCAGTTTTGTGTTGGGACAGTTTTTAGCGGAAAATGTTATCCCCGAAGAAACGGCTTTGCCCCTCTACTTGACGTCCGCGGCCAGTCTGCTGCTGGGACTTTATAGCTTCACTCTCCCCCATACGCCGCCGCCTGCTGCGGGCGAAGAGATTTCTATCCGCAGTATTGTAGGTATTGACGCTATCAAGAAACTGGGCAGCAAATCATTTTATGTGTTCCTGGCCAGCTCTCTTTTAATCTGTATTCCACTGGCTGCATATTACAACTTCACGCAAATTTTCCTGGGCGATGCCGGATTTGACAATATTGCCGCTACCCTGACGATCGGACAAATGTCCGAAGCGCTCTTCATGGTGCTGATCCCGGCCATGTTTGTCCGCCTCGGCGTCAAATGGATGCTGGCGGCCGGCATGTTTGCCTGGGTTTTGCGCTATGCCTTCTTTGCCCTCGGGGCTACCGACCCGATCATCTGGATGATCATAACCGGTATTGCCCTGCATGGTATCTGTTATGACTTCTTCTTTGTGACGGGACAAATTTATGTGGATAAAAAATCAACCCCCGACATTCGGGGACAGGCGCAGGGGCTGATTGT
Organism: Fodinibius sp.; assembly: GCF_041642155.1. Lineage (NCBI taxonomy): Bacteria > Pseudomonadati > Balneolota > Balneolia > Balneolales > Balneolaceae > Fodinibius > Fodinibius sp. The sequence continues at coordinate 2,110 of NZ_JBEPWZ010000295.1, read as the reverse complement.
TCTTATTACCTACGGTGTGGGTATGCTGATCGGTGCCCAGGTAGCAGGACAGGTATACAATGCCTTCCTGGGAACGGCGTCGTCGCTGAGCCTGGCGCAGTGGCATGACTTCTGGTGGATCCCTGCTATATTTGCCGCGGGTGTCATGATATTCTTTATCGTTTTCTTTAATGACCAGGTGCTGGATGAAGATACGACCGCTGAGGATATAACAGTATAATGATCTTAAACAATAGAAAAATACGCTGATGTCGCTCCAAAAAAACAGCTGCTATACACCTGCTCACGTTGAATATCCAATTCTGCTGAAAATACTCCTGCTCTGCTCCTTGTTATTCATGGTCGCTGGCTGTGGTAACCAGCCAGAACTGGAAATCATATCGATCCCGGAGGAAGAAGCGGCCGGGGATGCTAAAACAATTCGCGACGAGGTGACTGTTCAGCTCGCCGATAACGACCTGGCGCTAACGCTTTGGGCTTCCGAAAAACTGCTGGCCGATCCCATCGGATTGGATATCACCAACGACGGAGAAGCTTTTGTCTCTGTTACAAACCGGCGAAGCAGCTCAAAACCCGATATCCGCGGCCATGAGGAGTGGATGACAGAATCGATGAGCTGGACCACCGTGGAGGAGCGAGCGGCTTTTCTGACGAAAACGCTATCTCCTGAAAACAGCGGCCAAACCAGCAGCTGGCTGGAAGACCTGAACGGGGATGGATCGCACGACTGGAAAGATCTGACAGTTGACGGGGAGGAAATTTATAGGATTTCCGACCGATCGGGTGACGGCATAGCAGACTATTCCCAACTCTATTTGCGGGACTTCCGGGAGAAGGAGACGGATGTGGCGGGGGCTGTTCTGGCCAAAGGCGAAGATGTGTTTATCGGGGTTGCGCCTGACATGTGGCGGACCCGGGACACCGACGAGGATGGAATGGCTGACAGCAAGAGCTCCATCAGTTATGGATACGGGGTTCACCTCGGGTTCAGGGGACACGGCATGTCTGGACTTACGACGGGTCCCGACGGACGAATTTACTGGAGTATCGGGGATGTGGGGCTGAATGTGGAGGGACCGGACGGGAAACGCTGGTTTTATCCCAATCAGGGAGCCATTCTGCGCTCCGACCCTGACGGCAGTAATTTTGAGGTCTTCGCGGCGGGACTTCGCAATCCTCATGAATTTTCTTTTGATCAGTACGGGAACATGGTATCGGTGGATCACGACGGGGATCATGCCGGGGAGCAGGAGCGGGTGGTATATATTGTCAACGGGTCCGACAGCGGGTGGCGGATCAACTGGCAGTTTGGGAAATATACGGACCCCAAAAACAACGATTACAAGGTCTGGATGGATGAAAACTACTTTAAACCCCGGTTTGAAAACCAGGCCGCTCATATTCTCCCCCCGGTGGCCAACTACATCAATGGCGCCGCGGGCATGGCTTATAATCCCGGCACCGCGCTCAGTGACAAATGGAAAGAACACTTTTTTGTGTCCTATTTCGTCGGTGGTGCCTCCGGATCGGCCATTAACGCTTTCACCCTCGAACCCAAAGGCGCTTCCTTTGAGTTGGATACCGACCAACCGTTTATGCGGGGCATCCTGCCGACCGGCCTGGACTTTGGTCCCGATGGCGCGCTTTACTTTGCTGACTGGATCGAAAGCTGGAACACAAACGATATGGGACGTATCTGGCGGATTGACACCCCTGCTGAAACCGACTCGGCAATCAGGAAAGAGACCAAGCAACTGTTAGGCGATGACTTTGGCACCTATGAGGAGGAGCGTTTATCCTCTTTGCTCGGACATGAGGATATGCGGGTGCGAAAAAAGGCCCAGTTTGAACTCGTTGACCGGTCGTCTAAACAGCGGCTGCTGGAAGTGATTGACCAACAGGATAACCAGCTGGCCCGGCTCCACGCCATATGGGGGATCGGACAACTGGCCCGCGATGAGGTCGAAGAGGCCGAATCGCTGGTGGCCTATTTGAATGATGACGATCCCGAGATACGAGCACAGGTTGCTAAAACCCTTGGAGATGTACGCTATCCGGGGGCCGCGGACGCAGTGCTTCCCCTGCTGGAGGATGAATCGCTGCGCGTGCA
>NZ_JBEPWZ010000294.1:0-3646 GCF_041642155.1 Fodinibius sp. | reverse complement strand
CAGTTCTTGCGTCAAATGTAGGTGAATGGCTTCCAGCCGGGAAACATTTTATTTTATAAAACCGGTTATTCATACGATATTCACCTGATCGTTCTATCATTGCACCCATTAATCTCAAAAACATAAACAGAAGTCATGGTCATTATTGTAGGAGCGGGTCCCATCGGACTGGCGACCTCCATTGAGCTCAAACGGGAGGGAATTCCCTCCAGGATTATTGAACGAGGCAGCCTGGTCAACAGTATTTTCCACTATCCCAGGGATATGACGTTCTTTTCCACCTCCGACCGACTGGAAATCGGCGGGGTGCCTTTCATTTCTCATAATCCCAAACCTACGCGGCGCGAAGCGCTTGAATATTATCGTCGCGCGGCCGAAAGTTACGACCTGGATATTCACCTGTATGAGGAAGTACGGGCTGTGGACGGAAAAGACGGAGATTTTACCGTCCGGACCGACCGGGATCACTATGAAGCCTCCAAAGTAGTCGTAGCCACGGGCTTTTATGATATCGCACGTAAAATGAATATTCCCGGCGAAGAGCTGGATAAAGTAAAACACTACTATGACGAAGCCCACCCCTATGCCTGGCAGGATGTGCTGGTTATCGGGGCCGGTAATTCAGCCGTGGATGTGGCATTGGAAACCTATCGCACCCACGCCAACGTTACGCTGGCCGTGCGCGGGCCGCAAATTAAAGAAACCGTAAAATACTGGGTGAAACCGGATATTGAAAACCGTATTAACAATGAGGAGATAACGGCTTATTTCAATACTGAGGTCAAAGAGATAAAACCCCGGGAAGTCGTACTGGATACACCAACCGGCATCAAAACCATCCCCAACGATTTTGTTTTGGCCATGACGGGCTACCAGCCGAATTTCGAGCTGATGTCCCAGTTCGGCATTGCACTGACCAATGACGAAAAACGCATGCCTGTGTACAACGAACAATCACTTGAAACCAACCGGAAGGGCATGTATGTGGCAGGCGTAGTATGCGGCGGAATGGATACAAGCAGCCTTTTTATTGAAAATACACGCGTTCACGCCGAACATATCTCCAGCGATATTAAGCGTAAATTGACTGCAGGTTCATTTGGTTAACGGATGAAATGCCTCACATCGATCCCGGCAAACTGGAAACAGGGCCGCAAAAAAAGAGATTGGCGGGTTTGCGTTTGCGCGTTGTGCGGGTACCCTCAGATGAGTGTTCCCTGTCCGCCTGATATGGCTAAAAAAGAGAGGGTAAGCAACCTACATCACGCCGCTACGACCTCCTACCGCTGCTACCTTCCGGTCCTGACGGAGTTCAGAGGGAGCTGGCTGCGCAGGGCCTACCCTCGAATTCTAAAATACGACTTAGAAAGGGTTAATAGCAAACTAAAAACGCTTTTTCCCTTCCTTCTGTATTTATATAACGCATATATGAGAACAATCTTGTAGAGAACAAGTACCTTTACCAGGGATGGTGCTCCCGAAGTGCTTTATTTTACAGGTATATCAACATCATTTAAAAGTGGAGCTACGGGGACTTGAACCCCGGACCTCTTGCATGCCATGCAAGCGCTCTGGCCAACTGAGCTATAGCCCCGATGCGAGTGTGCAAATATAAGCTGTTTATTAAACTAATGCTAACATTTTATGAATTTGCTTATCCGGTGTTTTTTAAGACGAATAGTTCGTTCCTGTGAGATCCGGGGTAAACGTGGATCATCAAAATTAATTTTGATTTAGGGTTAAATATTTTTTGCCTTTGTTCGGATACAACCACATATTTACACTCTTAAATTTTAAATCTTTAGCAGGAAAATATCATTATGAAAAGAGCTCTTAATATACTTTTAATATCATTTATGTTGGTGGGGGGGACACTCGTCCAATACGGATGTAAATCGAGTGAAGAAGTGGTGCAGAATGTTGATACCGACGGCGACGGGCTTACCGATGCCGAAGAGGAAAAGCTGGGTACCGATCCCAATAATGCCGATACGGACGGGGATGGCCTGACCGACGGAGAAGAAGTGAATGAATATGATACGGATCCCCTTAATTCTGATACGGACGGCGACGGGCTGTCGGACGGGGATGAGATTAATTCCTACAATACCGATCCCAATGCGGAAGACAGTGACGGCGACGGGCTTACCGACGGGGAAGAAGTAAACGAATATCGCACAGACCCCAATGCGGTTGACAGCGACGGCGACGGTATAAGCGATTATGATGAAGTGATGGAGCATAATACGGATCCCAACAATGTTGATACGGATGGTGACGGTTTTACAGACGCCCAGGAACTTGAGTTGGGAACGGATCCCAACGATCCGAAAGATCCTCCCTATCTGCAGGAAGATGACCTGGATATTGTCAATTTTGACTTTGACCGTTCCAATATAGACCAGGCGGCCGCACGCATTCTCAGAGATAATGTAAAAGCGATCCTGAGTGCTGCCAAATTCCACGTACGCATTGAGGGATACACGGACCACATAGGCGGAGACCAGTACAACCTGCGATTAAGTCAGCGCCGTGCAGAAGAAGTTGCCCGCTTCTATGTCAAAAACGGCGTAGCCGAAAGCCGGCTTACCGTTCGCGGCCTGGGTAAAGCGCCGGTCCCCTGTATTGATCAGGATCCGGGTCAGGGATGCCGTAAAAACCGGCGTGTGGAAACTATTCCTCTGAGTCCATTCGACATGGAGCCGGCAGCGAACTAACATCCTCTTACTTGCTCACCTATTGCAAAGGCGGTCTCACTGATGAGGCCGCCTTTTTTATTTTCAGTTTTTTTGAAATAGGAGGCATCCTGGACTATATTAACGCGGCTTTGCAAAACGTGCCCCCCCGGCCCCGGGAAGCAGGAGCAAGGTCTGATGCAAAGCACAAGGCTGGCAGCTTTTAACACATTATTTAAAAAAATTCTGAAGCGAGTAACGGGGGAGGGAATTGTTATAAGGCCTCTTAAAAATAACATTAATTATCATATATTGTATTCTGTACACATTACTAACGCTTTCTTTTACCCCATGAATTACCTTATCAACCACTGGACGCTTGCGGTAGCACTCATTTCGTTGCCACTCTCTTTTTTGACCCATACTGGTCAGCCCGATCGTGTTATACCCCTCAACACGGCAGAAGCTGTTGCCTCCAACGGACCTGAAATATCCCGTTCAGGTGGTTTGGGGGCCGATACCACCCGGCAACTTAACGACGCCCCGGACTTTACGCTTGATAAAATGAATGGCGAGCCGTTTACCCTTTCTGAGCACGAAGGCAAGGTGGTCGTACTCAATATATGGGCCACCTGGTGCGGTCCCTGCCGGAAAGAGATTCCCGACTTCATTGAGATACAGGAGGAGATGCGGGATAATGGCGTTCTGTTTGTAGGGGTCTCCCTCGATGAGGAAGGCTGGGAAGCCGTTCGTCCCTTTGCCCAAAAATATGAGATCAACTATCCCCTGGTAGTGGATGACGGGTCGGTCTTTGAGGGGTATGGACCATTCCGGGGCATACCGATGACCTTTATCATCAACAGGAAAGGCAAATTGGAATATGTCGCGCCCGGTATGGTCAACAAAAAGGTAATCAAGCCCATCCTGGAAAACCTGGCGCGCCGCTAACCCGCCTTAGCTCCAAGCCGGGT
>NZ_JBEPWZ010000293.1:0-3658 GCF_041642155.1 Fodinibius sp. | reverse complement strand
AATACCAGGCCCTGGCCGATTCCATCCATTCCGGATTTTCTGACTGGCCGGATGAAGCCAGTCTGGTATTAACCGGCGCCTTTACCCCCACTGGGGACCAAGCCCGATCGTTTAAAGTTTTTGCCGATGCCGAAATTGAGATCGAGCGGGAATTTAATCCGCCGCTTGAGGTGACTGAGGATAATATACAGCAAATTGTTTCGGTTCGCATCAATCCCACAAAGTGGCTGGTGAAAGAGGACGGCTCCGTCCTTGATCTTACGCAGTACGACTGGGATGAATATGAGGAGCTGATAGAATTCGAAGTCGAGTTCGAAGACGGCGTAGAGGAGATCGAAGTGGATGACGATGATTTTGAAGACGACGATGATGAGGACGATGACGATGATGATAACAAAGACGATGATTAACTCACATCTTATAATCAGCTGACAAAGCTTAATAAAAGCCCGGTCGCCTGCTTGTCCGGAACCGGTAATATGATGCCTTACCGGAAATCATCTTTAGTTACTCACGGTAAAAGCCGTAATACCCGGCTACGGCTTCGTAGTCGGAGGTATCTAAATGGTCGGGTATGGTATGCTGCTCTGCTACCTTATAGGACGGATAATCATAGTTTCCCGCTTCAATGCGAACAATTTCAAGCTCATTATATACTTCACCGGGACCGTCTTGTCTAATAATGGTCAAGTTCGCCTGTCCCAAACTTTCTGACCAGTAATGATACGTGGCGTAAAAGGTGTCCTCATTGTAACCGTAGCCAGGCAGCTGATAATAGATCGTACCTTCAAAAGACCAGTCTTCATACTTAAAATAGACCAAAAATATATGTTTGGCTAAATCCTCTCCACTGTTAATTCCAATCGCATTCAAACTAAATGATTTGTTATATGTTGAAGTAAAATCAATACTGTTGGGGTAAATATATCTGGTAACATTATCACTTCCATCAGCACCTTTTAGATTCAGGGGACCCCCCCAGCCTTTACTTGTTTTAGGTCCATAGAGGTCATAACTGCTTTTATCCAGGTAATAATCACCCACAACGCCCAATGAGGCATCCGGGGCTCCGCTCCCCGAATAAATCCGGCTTCCGTCTTCTCCGTCCACCCCGTCTTGGCCATCGGTTCCATCCTGACCATCTTCCCCTGAAAGATCGGTAGGAGTGCCCCAGCCACTGGCATTTTTGGGACCATAAAATTCCCCGCTGCTCTTGTCAAAATAATAGTCTCCCTCAGTACCAAGATCATCGGCCGGCGGACCGTCTCCCGCATGAATAACACTGCCATCTTCCCCGTCCTGACCATCAGCCCCATCCTGTCCATCGACTCCGTCCTGCCCATCGGCTCCGTCCCGGCCATCTTCCCCCATCAGCACGATAATGGGATTTCCCCAACCGTTCTCATCTTTAGGACCGTAAAGCTCACCGGTATCCTGATTGAGATAGTAATCGCCTTCGGCGCCCATGCTGTTGTCGGCTTGACCGACCCCGGCGTATATCACGCTGCCATCTTCACCTGCTGGCCCTACCGGCCCCATCGGACCTGACGGACCCTGCGGACCATCTGTCCCGGCAGGTCCTTCACAGGCTACAGCCACAGCAACTATTACAACCATACTGAAAACCATTCGACCTATTTTCCACATAAGGGTCCCGCTCTATTGTTAGCTCTCTGATTTAATTATCGGTTTTTCCATTAATAACTACCTACTTCTATTTTATGATAAATACGTCCTTCTATGATAAATCAGCTCAAAATGCGTGAGAATTGCCTCGCGAAATGTATTTTTTACAGAAGAATTACCCTATACCCTGTACCATGATTTTTGTTGTCCGGCAGATTTTTAAGAGCTGTTTAGAAAATTGAACCTGACGTTTACAGGTAGTAATGAACCATTTTAACAAAGAGAAAAAGAAAGCATTCTATATCAGGAGAGGGGAAAAATCGATTCGGGGAAGGGACAGAAATCATTGGTTGTACCTGCCTGCCGGAAGAAAGTGAGGAGGCTGGTTGGAGTGGTCGCCCGATATTAAATCGTATCACACTTGCACTTATAAAAAGTACCTCCACTGTCAATCGCTGCAAAAATAAATAAATCACTTCTCAAACTGTGCAAACAGTGCCGGAATTACAACCAGTGTCAACAGCGTTGAACTAATCAGACCACCGATGACAACTTGTGCAAGCGGTGATTGAATTTCATTTCCTGGTTCGCCAGCTGCCAGGGCAAGTGGAATGAGAGCCAATCCAGCCGTAAGCGCGGTCATTAAAATAGGATTCAGCCGTTCCATCGCTCCCTGTTTTACAGCTTCCATAAACTCTTTGCCTTCATTTAGCAGGTGTTGAAAATGGGAAACCATGAGAATGCCGTTGCGCGTGGCAATGCCAAACAATGTGATAAATCCTACCAAAGAAGCGAGCGTTATGATACCACTCGTAAGGTAGACGGTAAATATCCCTCCAATTAAAGCAAGGGGAAGATTAACCATGACCAACAGCGCAGTTTTAAGAGAGCCGAATTCAAGATAAAGCAACAGATAAATACCCATAATAGCCACAATGCTGAGCAACGAAATAATCTGTGATGCCCTTGCCTCGCTTTCAAACTGGCCGCCATACTCCACAAAGTATCCCTGCGGAAAGCTCACGCTGCTCGTCACATTGCCCTGTATTTCTTCCACCGTACTACGCAGGTCCCGTCCGGCGACATTGGCCGAAACGACGATCTTTCGCTGCACATTTTCCCGGCTGATGGTATTAGGGCCACTCCGTGATTGAACGCTGGCCAACCCTGTCAACGGAACGACCGCTCCGCCTTCTATCATAAACTGTGCCTCTCGCACCGCTTCGATACTGCCCCTGTGCTCCTCATCGTAGCGAACAGTCAAGTCAAAGGACTTTTCACCTTCAAGCACCTGGGAGACCACTTCTCCGCCAAATGCGACATCGACCATCTCAGAAAGTTCTCCCACGGTAATGCCGTAGCGGGACATCGCCCTGCGATCGGGACGGATTTGAATCTGGGGGACGTTCTGCTGCTGCTCTACGGAAAGGTCCACCACTCCCTGCACGCCTTCCATCCGGCCCCGGACCTGCTCGGCCAGCGTCCGCAGGCGGGAGAGGTCTTCTCCGAAAATCTTTACGGCGATATTGGCTCGGGTTCCCGAAAGCATATGATCAATGCGGTGACCTATGGGCTGGCCAATCGTAATGTTGGTACCCGAAACTACGCTGAAGTCTTCCCGAAGCCGGGCCAGCATCTCTTCCTTGCTCATACCTTCCGGGAGGGTAAAGTCAGCATCGATTTCCGATGAGTTTACCCCTTGAGCATGTTCATCCAGCTCCGCGCGTCCGGTTCGGCGGGAGGTCGATTCTATGGCCGGATGATCCAGCAATATCTCCTCGATCCGCCGGCCAATATCATTGGATTCACTGAGGGAAGTACCCGGAATGGTTACGGCACTGATGGTAAGGGTACCTTCATTGAACTCCGGCAGAAAAGAGCGTCCCAAAAAGGGTACAATGACCAATGTTCCCAAAAACAGTACCAGTGCAGATGTTATGACCGTTTTCCGATAGACAAGAACCGACTCGAGTACCTGGTCATACCCGTTCTTTAACTTCTTCGTAAACCAACTCTCGTCCAGCTTGCCCCG
>NZ_JBEPWZ010000292.1:0-3682 GCF_041642155.1 Fodinibius sp. | reverse complement strand
ATGATCCAAAGCGCCGACTATGGGGTTTGCGAGGCCTATGTGACCGTCGACGAACCCCTAACGACAGGCAACTGCTTTGCAGATTCATTATGGAACAGCTGGACCGGCACGAGCAACGCTTCAGCCATCTATCCTGTCGGGATATGGACCGTATGGTGGTACATCGTGGGCGAGAACGGAGAGGTCGACAGTTGCTTCCATACTGTTACAGTGATAGATGATCAGCCCCCCGATATCGTCTGTCCTCCCGACACTACGGTATTTGCTTCCCCTGATTCATGCTGGGCCTTCGTTGACCCCGGATATGCCACCGCTACCGATAATTGCGGAGTAGACAGCATCTGGAACAGTTACACAGGAGGTCCTGTTGCCGCCGCCCTCTATCCCGTCGGAACCACCATCGTAACCTGGTGGGCCGTCGACATCCATGGCAATACCTCCCAATGCCAGATGACCGTCACGGTAGTGGACAGTATTCCTCCGACGATCATTTGTCCGCCCGACACCCTTCTTCCCGCCGACCCCGGTGTTTGTGAAGCCTACGTAGCGATAGACCCGGCTATCCCCTGGGATAATTGTGACATCGACAGTTTCTGGAATGATTATAATTTCACGGCGGACGCTTCCGATACTTACCCGGTAGGTACGACCGTCGTCAACTGGTACGTGGTCGATGGCAGCGGCCTGATGGATAGCTGCAGTCATGTAGTAACGGTATATGACGATCAACCCCCTGTCATAATCTGCCAGAATGACACGATGGTATTTGCCGCTACCGGAGAGTGCGAGGCATTCGTGAACATGCAGATGCCTTACGTATTCGATAATTGCGGTATCGATACCTTGTGGAACAGCTACACCGGCACCACGGAATTAGGTGCAATATTCCCGAACGGGACCACGGAGGTAACCTGGACGGTGATCGATATACACGGACTTCAATCGCAATGCTCCTTCAATGTGACCGTCGTGACCGTTGTTGACGCCGTGGATGATTTTGTTACGACCGACATGAACGTACCCGTGGATATATATCCATTGCTTAATGATATTTTCTGCTCATCCATATTCGACAGCGCAGCACTTACCATCACCGAAGGTCCGGACCATGGAATATACTACTGGTATGCATTCGGAACCGTCACGTATTCACCGGAATTTAATTACAGCGGGTTTGATACGATGACATACATCATTTGTGATACGACCGGTTATTGCGATGAGGCGATCATCGTGATCTTTATCCGGGACGAAACCAACAACCCGCCGGTAGCCGTTAACGATTACGCTATCACGCCAATGTGCCTGCCTGTGGACATTGATATTCTTGCAAACGATTATGATCCTGACGGCGATTCGATCTATCTCATCGAAATTTATGAAAGGCCGATGAACGGCCAGATCAAACTGAACGATGACAAGACCGTCACCTACCGGCCCGACATCGGCTACACCGGCGTGGATAAGTTCGCGTACTTCATCCGCGACGGTGGGATCCCGAATATGTATGACAGTGCAACAGTGCTGATCACAATAGAAGACGTACCCCTGGAAGACATCCCGTTCCATATATATAATGCGCTGACTCCCAATGCCGATGGTGACAATGATTACTGGAAGATGCTCAACATCGAGTATTTCCCGGATAACGAGGTGATCCTGATGGATCGGTGGGGACGGGTCATTCGTGAGTACAAAGGATACAATAACGCCTCTATACGCTGGGAAGGATATGACAATAATGGTAACCTCCTGCCGAATGCTACGTATTACTATGTCGTGAAACTGGGATTCCAGGGACGGATGTATAAAGGATGGGTCATGCTGCAGAAATAAGAGGATGATAAATCGTAAGAATAATCAATGAATTCACAGAGAAGGCCGGGAAAACATGTACTTATGAAGAAGTTGCTCACCATACTGATTTTACTTTCTTCCCTGACTGTTTTAGGACAGAAAGATGCCTTGTATTACCAATACATGTTCAATCCGTTCATTCTCAATCCCGCTTACGCCGGTGTTCCGCAGGTATTAAACCTGCATGTCGTCGACCGTTACCAGTGGATCGGTATTCCGGGGGCGCCTAAAACACTGACGGTTTCAGGGCATTTCCCTTTGAGGAACCAGAAAGTGGGCCTTGGAGGGTACCTGTATTCTGATAATTACGGACCGATCATGGATTATGGGTTCATGGGGAACTATTCCTACCGGGTAAATTTCTGGGAAGGGAAACTATCCTTCGGCATACAGGCCGGTGTAGTAAAAAGATGGATCAACTGGGATGTGATCGACATGCCCGACCTGGATGATGTTTACCTCATGACCAGGCCTCAGCCCGGTATCAGTCCCGACGTGAATTTCGGTGTATTATATTATGAAGAAGATTTTTTCATCGGACTGTCGACCAAACATCTGCTCGAGATCACATTCAACGATATCGTCATTAAAGGCAATAAATCGTTTTCAGCGTTACAGAGGCATCTTTATTTATATCACGGATGGATGCTTCCCATCAACAACCGGTTGCTATTCAAGCCGGAGATCCTGCTGAAATATGTACTGGCTGAAGACGTTTATTTCGATCTCAACGCGTTTCTACTCATTAATAAAACGATATGGGTGGGCGCATCTTACCGTCATCACACCCGGTCGGTCGTATTTCTTACCGAGTTAAACATCAACAGGAAATTAAAGGTGGGTTATTCCTGGGACACCTACCTTGGTGATGTCTGGGACTACAATATCGGCACTCACGAGTTCATGTTAAGCTATACTTTGAATATCTACAAGGTATGGCAGCGTCATCCCCTTTACTTCTAATATTTTCGTATCTTTGCACAGAGAATGGTACGTTCTTTGATGTTAATGATACGACACAATGTTGCAATCATTCACGAGATCCAGAGATCTGTATTTTGCCATTAAGAAACGGGGCTGACCGGTTTCGACAGCAAGGTGGATGGATTTGTAAGCATGCCGGGATTTGCAGATTAACCCGTAAAAACTATCTGTAAACAAACAAACGGCGAAAACAACTTCGCTCTCGCAGCCTAATCGAATCACAGTAGATAGGCTATATTCGCGGCCCAAGGGGCCGTGACGAGACGTTCCGCCGGTGGATTCGCCTGATTCCTGCCGGATCACGGGACGCACGCAATTTCGGGCTGGCCTGCTAAATGCATCCGTTTAGCGGGCGAGAAAACAGGAGCTAAGGTCAGAGTTGGGTGCTCATTCCCTGCTCTTTCCCGACAACCGACAATGAGCTAAGCATGTAGAAAGCACTTCTGTTCCTTGTTTGGACGAGGGTTCGAATCCCTCCAGCTCCACCATCACCTCCTGCCAACGCGGGAGGTTTTTTTTTATAATTCCTGCTATTTGGGCATCCGCTCACTAAAGAAACTCTGTCATCCAATAAATAAGTTAGTCCGGGCAATAAAGAAAGGGTCTTCATATTCTATTGATCCACTTATTAACATTATCTTTATAATCCCTGATAATTAAGAGGTTATATTCAGGGAGATTTAAGCGTCAGATAATAAAAGGAATTAGGATTTTCAGAGAAATGTTGTATTTTTACATTTGCTAAAAGAATTGCCATTCTTGCTTGTTCTTTGTATTACGTTTTTGCAATTAAACGATTAAGAGACAGACTCCCCATCCGGTATCCGATCTTTTGGTCAAG
>NZ_JBEPWZ010000291.1:0-3707 GCF_041642155.1 Fodinibius sp. | reverse complement strand
TACAGGGCCTCCGATGCCGTTTGGCCGGAACGCTACAATACGTTGCTGGGTGCTGCGCGCTCGGCTAATGCCGACGGCAAGAGGAAAACGGCACAAAAGTACTATGAAAAGCTTCTGGTTAATGTCAAAGATTCGGATCGAATTGCTGTAAATGAGGCAAAGGATTTTATTGCCAAACAGTAGAGTAGCCATTTTTCTACTTTCTATTACAGGATTTTCTCATAACCAGATTCGGCAGAGTTAAAATAGGGTTTAACGGTTATGATAGAGTTTTGCCCCGAACTTGGATTTATACACGGTAAGGGTAGTGAGTGATCGTATAATATATGTTGAAAATTTAATTATGAATTAAATGCAGAGGTGAATTACTATGATTGGACGCATACTTTCTTTCATCTATGGAATGGTTGCCTATATTATCTTCCTGGGTTCTTTTCTTTACGCAATTGCTTTTGTCGGCGATTTCTGGGTGCCCAAAACGATTAATGCAGGTCCCGAAGCCGAAAGTTTATGGCAGGCTTTACTGGTCAACGCCGGATTACTCGGACTGTTTGCCGTTCAGCATTCGGTAATGGCGCGACAGGGATTTAAAGAATGGTGGACAAAAATGATACCCAAACCCATTGAGCGAAGTACGTATGTACTGCTCAGCAGCCTCATTTTAATACTGCTCTTCTGGCAGTGGCGCCCCGTGCCGGAGGTAATCTGGAGTGTTGAAGCAGGAGTAGGGCAGGCCGCTTTGACCGGACTTTTCTGGCTGGGATGGGGGATCGTGTTACTGTCTACCTTTATGATTAATCATTTTGACCTGTTCGGCCTGCGGCAGGTGTACCTGCATTTGAGAGACAAAGAGATAACGCCTGTAAAATTTAAAGAGCCCGGCCTTTACAAGTATCTCAGACATCCGCTCATGCTGGGATTTATTATTGCTTTCTGGGCGACGCCTTATATGACCCTTGGTCATCTGGTTTTTTCCATAGCGACGACCGGGTATATTTTTGTTGGCATTTGGTTTGAAGAGCGGGATTTGATTAGACATCACGGGGAGAAGTATAAAAAATACCGGGAGCGCGTGCGAATGCTGGTTCCATTTCCCAGAAAGAGTTGAGGAATTGGAACCGTGTATGGGCTGTGAGATTTCCGCAGAGTGTGTCGTTGTGTTGGGAATTAAAAGTTGATCATGAGAATTACAGCTGCCGGACGATTCTATTGTGGATTTCCACAAAGGATGGGGAGAATTCCGGACTTGAACTAATTGCTGCTACTATACAGCAGCTGTAGATAGGTATGATAATTAGAAAGTTGTCGGGCGATAACCTTGTTTTCGTTGAGGGATTGCGACAAAACGAACGATCCCTCGAAGATCACCATCAGCATATCCGCCAGGCTTTCAAGGTCCACCTCCCGGCGGGACGGATGTTTTTGTTCGATCTTTTTGAGCTTGTCAAGGACTCTTGTCCGCCACAGCAGCAAAGATTCCCGGATTATATCCAGAATATTGTGGTCGAAAAGCTCTGATTGTTGAAGGTATGAGGCAAACAGGCAGCCCGGGAACGGTTCTTCCAGGGATTCTATTTCCTGTTTGAAAAGATTTACAAAAATAAGAAACTGCTGTAGCGGGTCGTCACTAAGTCCTTCCGCCTTGAGGAGCGTTTGTTCGAGGTGTTCGGCATCCTCATCCGCATAGCGCTGTACCAGCTCTTTACCAAGTTCGGCTTTGCTGGAGAAGTGATGAAAAAAAGCGCCCTTGCTTACCCCGGCCAACTCAATTATTGAGCCGACGGTAGTACCTCCAAAACCGTGATCCAGGATAAGGGCCTGGGCGGCATCCATGATGTTAGCACGCGTGTCTTTGGGATTTTTATTCATAGCTCAAATAATAACATACTATACGGTATGTTTCAACCTTAATAATTTTTTGTTTATGAAGCCTTTTAAATCGCATAAAGTATGATTATGGCTTTTTTTACCCGTTTGCAAAGATATTGCTTGACAAAATCAGGCAGTATTTGTAACATACCAACCAGTTGGTTTGTTACTTTAAATTTAATAGATGAGGGAAATAAAATGTGTAATACTGCAATCACAATGCCTCAAACGGCAAGCGATAAAACGGGATTTGACGAATGGTTTGTAACAGCCTTAAACAGTGGCGCTCTAATGTTGATGATATCAATCGGTCATCGCACGGGTTTGTTTGATACGATGAATGAGATGGATTGGACCGACAGTGCCAGGCTGGCAAAACAGGCGGGACTTAATGAGCGATATGTAAGAGAATGGCTGGGAGCAGTGGCTACCGGCGGAGTGGTGGAAGTGGATGAAAACGGTCGTTACAGGCTGCCTGAAAACCGCGCACAATTTCTGACAAGAAATACGGAACTGGACAACCTGGGGGTCATGGCCCAATACATATCGGTACTTGGGAGCGTAGAGGACGACATTGTTGAATGTTTTCATAACGGCGGTGGCGTTCCTTATGGAAAATATGATCGTTTTCATGAAGTAATGGCTGAAGACAGCGGAATGACGGTGGTGGACGCGCTTGAGGATCATATTCTTCCATTGATTCCGGGGCTTACTGAAAAGCTCCAAAGCGGTATATCAGTACTGGATGTGGGATGCGGCCGTGGACGAGCAATGCTGAAGATGGCCGGGCTGTTCCCAAAGAGTACCTTCAAAGGTCTGGACCTGTCAGAAGAAGCGATAAGCTGGGCCAGCGCCGAAGCTAAGGAAAGAGGCCTGGAAAACGTGGACTTTGTGATCCGTGATGCCAGTGACTTCGATCAAACAGCTGAACCGGAAGCTTATGACTTTGTGACTACCTTCGATGCCGTTCATGATCAGGCCAAACCGCAATCAGTGCTTAAAGGGATCAATCGAACCCTGAAGCCGGCCGGGACGTATTTGATGCAGGATATTTATTCTACGGGACATGTGCATGAGAATATGGATCATCCGCTGGGTCCGGCGCTTTATACGGTTTCGTGCATGCACTGCATGTCGGTATCACTGGCCCAGGATGGGGAGGGGCTCGGTGCTATGTGGGGCCGTGAGAAGGCACAGGAACTCCTGCAACAAGCGGGTTTTGAAAAGATCGAGATCCATCAGCTGGATCACGACATCCAGAATGATTACTACGTGATAAAAAAATAAAAAGTGTCATGTATTACTTCATAAAATTGTTTATTCTTATTTTACATTACATATATTAAAAAAATAAGGGGGGGTATGAAACGAGGGAAGTCAATTATATTCAAGTCGTATGTTTTGTCCGCAATGCTGTTGGTAGCCGGATTACTGGCAACAACAGGTTGCAGCGAGCGTTCCGAGAACAAAAATATTTTCGATGGTCAGACGGCCCCGTTGTTAGAGGGGATGGGCGATCATCATTTTGATGTATCTTTGCAGGATACGTTAGCCGGACGTTATTTTGATCAGGCCATCATGCTGGCCTACGGATTTAATCACAAGGAAGCAGAGCGGTCATTCCGACAGGTTACCGAGCTGGTACCTGAGCATCCGATGGGTTGGTGGGGTATTGCTTTGGTACAAGGTCCGAATATCAATCTACCGATGCTGCCCGAGGCGGTGCCTGTTGCCTGGGAAGCCTTGAAAAAAGCGCAAGAGCTTAAAGCAAACGGCACTGAGCGGGAACAAGAGTATATAGATGCACTTGCAAGCCGTTATGACGAAAATTCGCCGGA
>NZ_JBEPWZ010000290.1:0-3741 GCF_041642155.1 Fodinibius sp. | reverse complement strand
TGGAGGCGGTGGATCGACCGAATATTGGCTTTCAGGCTGATATGGCGCATACCCTGCTGTATCTGTTGGGATATAACGCTCCTGATGACCGGATCCTGCCCCAGGATTTCGAATGGGGAGACCGGGAGGCGCTGACCGAGGGACTGGAGGAAATGACGGCCGCTCTCCGTCCGTGGACGATCGATTTCCATGTGGCCCAAAATGACGGAACGGTATTTGGCTCGGGAACGCATGACAAGACGGGCCGGCATTGCCTGCCCAATGACCCGGACGGCCGGCTGGATATTGCCGAGGATGCCGGACACTGGCTGCGTGACGAAAACGGAGAGCTGACCAAGGCCTTCAATCACATTTGCTGGGACGGCTGCATGTTTCCGAATGAAGTCATGTTGAAACAGGAGACCTGGAATGATATCCTTGCCGCGATGGTCGAGGTTCGCAATCAGCATGGCTGGTCGGAGTAGCGTTTCATAATCTATTTAACCTTTAAATTATCAGAGTACAATGGCGGATAAAAAAGAATTGCGAATTGGATTGATAGGTTGTGGCTTTATGGGCCGAACCCATACCAACGGGTACAAGCGGGTCAATGATTTTTTTCCCGAAGTCGAATACCGGCCGGTGTTAAAAACGGTTTGTGCACGCACCGAAGAAAAAGTGCGGGACTTTGCCGACCAGTGGCAGTATGAGTCGATTGAAACCGACTGGCGCGAGGTAGTCGCTCGCGACGATATCGATGCGGTTGATATATGCACGCCGAACAGCACGCATGAAGAAATTGCGGTGGCAGCTGCAGAAGCTGGAAAAATGGTGCTCTGCGAGAAGCCGCTGGCCCGGGATGTTGAAGAAGGGCAGCGGATGGTGGATGCGATTGAGAAAGCGGGCGTCCCGAATACCGTCTGGTATAACTACCGCCGCGTCCCGGCTGTATCGTTGATTAAAAATATTATTGATTCCGGTAAGCTGGGACGCATATTCCACTACCGGGCCAATTTCCTGCAGGATTTTACCATCAATCCCGATGTGCCCCAGGGCGGCGAGGCGCTGTGGCGGCTTGACAAGGATGTGGCCGGCTCGGGCGTTACGGGCGACCTCCTGGCCCACTGCATCGATACGGCGATGTGGCTGAATGGAGGTATCAGGGATGTATCTGCGGTAGCCGAAACATTTGTTAAAGAGCGCGTGCACCAGGAAACGGGCAAGCAGGAAAAAGTCGAGATTGATGATGCCTGTATTTTCCACTGCCATTTTGATAATGGATCGCTGGGTCTTTTTGAAGCGACCCGGTATGCACGGGGACACAAGGCGCTCTATACACTGGAAATTAATGGCGAAAACGCCTCGCTACGGTGGGATCTCCATGATATGAATCGCCTCGAGTATTTTGATTACGAGGACGATCCCGAAGTGCGGGGCTGGAGTTCCATCCATGTGACGGAAGGGGAGCAGCCGTATATGGACAAATGGTGGGTGCCTGGCCTCTCTATTGGCTATGAGCATACCTTTGTGCACCAGGTAGCTGATTTTCTAACAAGCCTGGCGGAGGAGGAACCCTGTTCCCCGACCTTTCGCGAGGCGCAGGAAACCCAGAAAGTCTGTGAGGCTATCCTTGATTCCGCCTCGTCCGGCAGCTGGCGGGAAACCGGCGTTGACTGGTCATGACACGAGCGTTTCTGCATGTCATTTATCCTTTTTTGTAAGATGATAATAGCATTACGATTACGCTGAATAACACCTGTACCTACCGGCAGGGAACGGAAGCATGATGAAAAAAGGGATATTTCATCATGCGACGTTCTTTGTCCGGTATTATATAGGTCCTCTGTCGGGATTATTGCTACATCTGTTCAGTTAAAATGCGAAACGCTATTTTCACCTGTAAATCAATGTAATTTGATGTCGAACTCAACAACAGCGAATAAAAGATATCTTTCTTCAGGCCGATGGAGGGACAAAGTGTCCAATCACAGGCAGCTGGGTGGCATTGAAATCGCCGTTCTGGACGATGGGCGCGGCAGGGGGACCCGGATCGCCTGGGTCAATACGGGCGGGGGACTTCGGTTCAAGGTTGTTCCGGACCGGGGGATGGATATTGCAGAAGCCTTCTACCACCAGTACAGCTTATCCTGGATTAGTCACCTGGGAGTGACGCCGCCCAATCCTGCGGCGGTTCGGGGGACCACCTGGCTGGATTCGTTCGGCGGGGGACTGCTTGCCACCTGCGGACTCACGCATGTAGGGGGACCGGAGGAGGATAACTACGGGGTGCGGGGACTCCATGACCGGATCAGCCACACACCCGCAAGCATGGTGTCTGTTCGCCAGCCTGATTTATCATCCGATCAACCGGAGATGAGCCTTACGGGGAAAATGATCCAAAGCACAGTCTTTGGTCCGCACCTCGAATTAAAGAGAACGATCTCGGCCATCCTGGGTGAACCGGTGATCCGGATCCGTGATGAAGTGACCAACCTCGGGAATAAACCTGCTCCCCATATGCTGCTGTATCACATGAATTTCGGGTGGCCTTTGGTGGATGAAGGGGCCGATATTGTGTGGGAAGGAGACTGGGAAGCCCCGAATGAACAGAGCAAGAGGATATTTCATTCCGGCAACGACTTTAAACAATGCAGCGCTCCCCTGGATGAGCACCGGGGAGATGGCGAAGCGGTGGCTTTTATCGATGCCGTGCCGGATGCGGAGGGAAACTGCCGGTGCGGTATTGCGAACCGTTCGCTGGGGTTGGGAGTGGAGCTGGAGTTTTCCAAGGCTCAGCTTCCCTGGTTAACCAACTGGCAGCACTGGGGGCAAAAGGAATACGTGATGGCGCTGGAACCCGGTACGCATCCGCCCATCGGGCAGGCGGCGGCGCGTGAAGAAGGCTCCCTGATCCAGCTTGAGGCAGGCGAAAGGCGGACGTATGATGTTACCTTGACGGTCGATGGAATTGGGAATTAGGAATTAAGACAACTATTCACGAATAACCAAAAATGAATAAACCACATACAGCGAGCTGCTTTGTAAATTTTAGCAAAGCTATTGATTCAGATTATACATAACCAAACAAAGCCAGAAAATAATGAGCAACCATTCACATATTGCACAACAGGCACTGGAGCAGGGCAAGGGAATTTTGAGACTCGCACCCAACTGGGTGCCGCGATCGTTCTGCGTGCCCGGTCGACGTATTAAACTGCATCCGGACGATTACTATGCGCTGGGGGGTGAACGGGGCGGCATTGACGAGCGGTGGTTCTCATCGACCACGCCCGCGGACAACGGTCCCCTGACGGGCGAAATCGAAGGATTGAGCGAAGTGGTGTTTGACGACAACGGGACGACCAAACGCATACTCTTACGGGAGGCCGTGCAAGAGCTCAAAGGTGATTTGATTGGCGCGCGGATATGGGAAGAACATGAATCGTGGCCCATGTATTCCAAATTTTTTGATAATAAGGGAGCGTTGCCCCACCACGTGCATCACCGCGACGAGCACGCCAGGCTTACCGGGCAGAACGGAAAGCCCGAGGCGTATTATTTCCCGCCGCAGGTCAACAACCACGGGGGCGATTTCCCCTATACCTTCTTCGGACTCAACCCGGGAACGACCAAAGAACAGCTGCTGGAGTGCCTGATGAATTTTACCGAGGGCGATAACAAGATTACCAATCTCTCCAGTGCCCAGCGCCTGCAGCCGGGTACCGGCTGGGATGTCCCCCCCGGACTGCTTCACGCTCCGGG
>NZ_JBEPWZ010000289.1:0-3751 GCF_041642155.1 Fodinibius sp. | reverse complement strand
GAGGCATGGACCGGCAGCTACGATGCGCTTTTCCACAAGAATATCGACAGCGTCAATGCCCGCCTGGCCGAGACCTGCCAACAATATGGAGAGGGACTGCTGGTGCCTTTTGGTACGGTCAATCCCCGGTGGCCGGACTGGAAAGAGGATTTGAGGCGATGTGACGAAGCCTACGGTATGCCGGGTATTCGCTTATATCCGAGCTACCAGAACTATACCCTGGAACTCCCGGAGTTTGCGGAATTACTGACAGAAGCCTCGGACCGGGAAATGGTCGTACAAATTGCCATCGACCAGGAAGATGAGCGAATGCAGCACCCCCAGGTTGAAATCCCCGCAGTGGATGTTTCCCCTCTGCCGGCTGTCCTGGAGTCTGTTCCTGATGTAACCGTCCAGCTTCTCAATCCTTTCCGCCATGTTCGCGGCGATAATCTCGAATCGGCTATTAAAGAAACGGACGTCCTGTTCGGCATCTCCAATTTGGATGGGAATGGGGGACTTGAACGTATTATGGCCGGTAATCACTGGTATCTTGGTAGCACCCCGATCCCGTCCGACCGCCTTCTCATAGGCTCACACGTACCCTTTCGTCCGGTCGAAAACGTCTTGTTCAAGCTCATGGAATCACCATTGGATGAGCAGGAAGCCGCTGCTATCATGTCGAAAAATGCGGCCCGAATGCTCAAGACAGTATAAAATAATATTACATCCATCGAATTTTAAAGCTAAAATAACTCATTCCAATTATGTTACAACCAGAATATAGCTTTGCGGTTGATCCTTCTGCACTTGGCCTTCCATCACGCGACGAGCTGGTCGATATGCGCATCTGGGATAGCCATTATCACGGAACGGGAAGCCATGAAGAAATCGTGAAATATATCAATCGCATGGGCATTGAACGCGTTATTTCCCTGGATATCGGAAGCTGGGGAGAGACTAAAGAGGGACGAAAACGGGATGAGGAGCACCAGTCGCTCCTGAAGAAATGGCGCGAACTGCTGAGTGGTATTATCCGGATTGATCCCGGTTATCCCCATAAGAGCCTTAAAAAAATGGAAAGATGGATTCGTAACGGGCCGTGTATCGGTATTAAGTACAGCGGACTTATTGAACTGGACGTTACCTGCGACCACCCGAATAGCGATCCCATCATCCAGTTGGCTGAGGAGCTGGGGGCCGTAATCTATATTCACACCTGGATCAAGGTCGGAGGCGATCCCCGCTATGCAGGCGGGGGCAATTATACGGGTGAGTCGACCCCTATGGACGTTGCCAAACTGGCGGAGCGCTTCCCGGACGTACAGATGATATGCGGCCACCAGGGGGGGGACTGGGAGCTGGGTATCCGGGCCATACGTCCCCATGAAAACGTCTTGATGGAGTTTTCCGGGGCCTTGCCAACATCCGGGGCCGTAGATTTAGCGGTTAATGAGCTGGGGACCGATCGCATCGTCTGGGGGGGACACGGCCCCAGCCGGTCCTATGCCAATGAGCTCTCTAAAGTCTATGACGCTGATCTTTCAGACGAGGAGCGCATGAACATATTCGGAAGAAACTATCGGCGACTTGCCGCCCCGATCATGCGCGAGAAAGGGTATTCCGTCACTATTTAGCAATACGACCTGGTCTCTGCGACTCGATTCACTCATGGGAAACGGGTACAACCTATTCTCGATATCGTTTTCTTTTCTTTACACATTCTGTAATTCTATAATATCAGCTTTGTTAATTGCATTCCTCCTCTCATGCGGAGCCCAGGTGGGGAGTAATAAATAATCAGACTGTAGATTATATTTCATGAATATACAAAAAGACCAATCTCTTTTTACCGTTGTCATAGCAATGGTCGCCTGTCTGTTTATTATACAGGCCTGTGAATCAGAAGAACCCGAACAGTCCCTCGGCGAAATCTGCCTGACACTTTCGGCCGGACTGCTGGATGCCCCGGAAGATGATCCCGGTGAGGCCGATAATTATGATGCATACGCAGACCTGCCGCTGCCGCCGCTGCCTCCCGAGGAGGCACTGGAACGGTTTGAACTGGAAGAGGGATTTCGTATCGAGCTGGTAGCCCATGAGCCGATGCTTACCGACCCCGTTGCCATGGATATTGATGCAGACGGGCGCCTTTGGGTGATTGACATGCCTTCCTATTTGCCGAAACACGACCGGAGCGAAGCCGAAACGATTCCGCTGCAACAGGTGCCGGAATCGAGAGTGGTGGTCCTCGAGGATACCAACGGAAACGGGAAGATGAACTCGTTCAGGGTGTTCGTAGAGGATCTGAAAATGCCACGGGCCATCAAGGTACTCAATGATGGCATTTTGGTGGGTGAACCTCCCAACGTGTGGTTTATTCAGGATACGAATGGGGACGGCAAAGGCGATTCCAGGGAGGTGGTATACAGTACGTATGGAGACCCGATGGTTGACAATGTACAGAACATGCCGAATAATTTTCTGTGGGGAATGGACAACTGGATTCACAGTTCGCACGATAATGTGGAGAGCCTGCGCAGGATTGACGGGGAGTGGCATACCCGGAATTTTAAACGGCTGGGACAGTGGGGCATGAACCAGGACGACTGGGGCCGTCTCTACTCCGCTACCAATACCAGTCCGCTCCAGACGCATCTGGTACCGCATGGCTATAGTGAAAGGCATCCCGATTTCGAGATCAGCAGCGGTATCAATGTTAATATTGCCCGAAAAGCTCCCATGTGGCCGGCTCACCCGACCGGGGTAAACCGTGGTTACCGGGTGGGACAGGTGGTGCGGGAGGACGGCACCCTCAAAACCGCTACTGCCACTACAGCTCCCGTCATCTATCGGGGGGATCAGTTTGGGGAGGAATACCGCGGAAATGCATTTACCCCGGAGCCCGCAGGCAACCTGATCAAACGTTATGTACTGGAGGCCGATCCGGCAGAGATCCAGGCTGAGGCAGATTTTGCCTACGAAGGCCGCGAATTTCTCACCTCTACGGACGAGCGATTTCGCCCGATTAACATGTACAATGCCCCGGACGGTTCAATTTACGTGGTTGACATGTACCGGGGACTCTTTGAGACGGCGCTGTCGCTGACAGATCATCTCAGAGAGTATGCGGTGGAACAGGGTCTTCACAAACCGGTCGGGGAATTCGGCCGGATCTGGCGCATTGTGCGCGAGGACCGGGATACAGAGTACGAGACCCCGGAGTTCAGCACGCTGACTCCCCGGGAGGTGGTGGAGTACCTGGAGCACGAGAATGGCCAGCTGCGTGACCAGGCGCAACAGGTGCTGGTCCAGTGCTCGCCGCCGGGGGTTGTTTCAAGGCTCGAAGAGATGACTACAGCAGGGGATACGAAAGCAGACTGGACCCGCCTTCATGCGCTGTGGACCCTGGAAGGATTTGACCAGGCGGTATATGGGCAGGATGAGCTCAGCCGGACAGCCCTGGAGGTTCTCGATGATTCCCATCCCCGGGTGCGGTCTTCGGGTATACGCATCCTCGAACGCTCCATGGACCGGGATTCGTCCGAGATATTCCCCCGCCTGGAAGAGCTGGCGGAAGAGGAACAGGCGCCTTATGTCCGCCTTCAGCTGCTGGCGTCGCTGGGCGAATCCGATACGGACCGTGCCCTACGGCTGATGGCAGCTATCCTCGACGAGCATTCCGACAGCCCGTATTTTCGGGAGATGGCCCTGTCCGGCGTATACCAGCGCGAAGAACAGTTGGCCGGCATACTGCGCAGTAAGTACGGCT
>NZ_JBEPWZ010000288.1:0-3766 GCF_041642155.1 Fodinibius sp. | reverse complement strand
ATGAAATTAATAGGAACCTTATTAAACAAAATATTAAAAACATTGTTCCCAAGCCATCGTGTTGGCTGTTGCGATAGAGCTGGTTTCTATTTAGATTTGGTCTAAATATTTCACGGCTCATTGCACATAATCCACTATTAAAGACACGAAAATACATAGAAAGTCGCCGCCGTGGTACCTGTTGGCATTTGCGGGCACGATTGCCGTCGGCGTGCTGCTGCCGCTGGTTTACCTGCTGATTCGCGCATTCGACGCTTCCCCCGACATGCTGAGCAACGTCATTTTCAGGATGCGCAACCTGCGTCTTTTGGGCAACACCCTGCTGCTCGCAGGCGGCGTCCTGGCCCTGGATATTCTGATAGCTCTGCCCCTGGCCTATCTTTCCGTGCGATGCAGGATCAGGGGGCGCCGCCTTATTACGCTTCTGGGGGTTTTGCCCCTGGCGATGCCGGGGTATATTATGGCCTATGCCCTGCTTGGACTGGGAGGCTACAACGGGACCTTTCAGGCGTGGTTCGGATGGAATTTTCCGCGTATCAGCGGCTTTGAGGGATCGTTGATTGTACTGACGATCTGCACTTTTCCTTACCTCTATTTGAATATTCGGACGGCCCTGATGGGATTGGACCAATCGATTGAGGAGGCCTCGCGGTCACTGGGACATGATGCGAGGGCTACGTTCTTCAAGGTGATCCTGCCGCAGCTCAAACCGGCGCTTTTCGCCGGGGGATTGCTGGTATGCCTGCACGTGATCGGCGATTTCGGAACCGTTTCGCTGATGCGTTTTGAGACCTTCAGTTATGCCCTGTACCTGCAATACCTGTCGGCCTACGACCGTATTTACGCGGCCTGGCTGGCCCTGATGCTTCTTGCACTGACCACCGGCGCGCTGGTGCTGGAGTACCGCCTGTTGAAGCAGGCGATCTTTCACCGGCTGGGACGAGGGGCCTCCCGGGCCAACACCTTTCTGAAGCTGGGACCGTGGGCCGTGCCGGCCTACGCTTTTGTGATTGTCCTGTTTTTGGTTTCGGTGCTGCTTCCGGTCTCTTCCATTGGCTTCTGGTTCAATGAAGCATCGCTTGCAGCCATGGCGGGAAACCTGTTTGAGGCATTTCTGAATTCCGTCAAAGCCTCCGCACCGGCCGCATTGCTGACGACCCTCATGGCGCTTCCGCTGGCTTATATCGGGGTGCGCTACCGGACGAAGCTGAGCAATCCCCTGGAGCGTGTGGCCTACCTGGGCTATGCCACACCCCCTCTGGCGTTTGCCCTGGCGCTGGTATTCTTTTCCCTCTACGTATCCTCCTGGCTGTATCAGTCGCTGCTGCTGCTGGTCATCGCCTATTCCCTGCACTTTTTAGCCGAAGCGATCGGCCCCGTGCGCAGCGCGCTGTACCAGGCGCCGCCCCAGCTGGAAGAGGCCGCCCAGTCGATGGGCTATTCTTCTGTCAAATCATTTTTCAAGGTTACGCTGCCGCTGCTGCGCGGTGGAATGATTGCGGCCACATCTTTGGTTTTTTTATCTGCAATGAAAGAGTTGTCCATAACGTTTTTATTATCTCCCATCGGTTTTGACACCCTCGCGCTCAGAGTCTGGTCCTATACCGGGGAGGCTATGTTTGCAGAAGCCGCTCCTTTTGCACTCACAATTTTACTATTTTCATCCCTGTTTGTAGGATTTTTATTTTCGAAAGAGTGGAACAAGACATGAAGAATTTATTGACCGTCACCAATTTAACAAAGGCTTTTGATGAGACCGGACCCGTCGTCGACGGGATCAATTTCGAGGTGCGAGAGGATGAAATATTTGCCCTGCTGGGACCCAGCGGGTGCGGCAAGACCACCAGCCTCCGCCTTATTGCCGGTTTCGAACGAGCGGACCGCGGAGCCGTTGCCATTGAAGGGAAGGTACTGGAGTCGCCCGACGACCACGTGGCGCCGCAGGACCGGGGCATCGGTTTTGTGTTCCAGGACTATGCGCTGTTTCCCCACCTTTCGGTCATCGAAAACGTGGCATTCGGACTGACGGATATACCGAAGCATAAAAGGAACGTGTATGCCGAGGAGGTACTGTGCCGGACGGGAATGGGGGATTACCAGCAGCGCAGTCCCAATGAGCTTTCCGGGGGACAACAACAGCGGGTGGCGCTGGCGCGGGCCATTGCCCCCAAGCCGAAGCTGGTGCTCCTGGATGAACCTTTTTCGAACCTGGACGCCCTGCTACGGGAGACGACCCGCAAAGAAGTGCGTTCTATCCTGAAGAAAGCCGGGATGAGTGCGTTGCTGGTGACCCACGACCAGGAAGAAGCGCTCTCTTTTGCCGATCGCATTGCGGTGATGAACGAGGGAAAAATTGAACAGATCGGCACCCCCGAAGAGGTATACTATCATCCCAAAACAAAGTTTGTCGCCCAGTTTCTGGGACGGACCAATCTTTTTCATGCCGACGCCACGGGGGGATCCGAAGTGAGCACCAGCCTCGGCCTGATGAGCCTGAATTGCAAGGCCTGCGGAAAGGTCTTATGTTCTATTCGCCCGGAGCACCTGACCCTCGAAGAACCTGCCGGCCAGCCCCCCGGGGAAGTGGGAACGGTGGTGGCCCGGGAGTTCAAAGGTCATGATATAACGTACCATGTTGAACTGAACGGCGAAAAATATTTGGTTCATACCGATAATCGTATCATATTTGAACCGGGCGATGCGGTTGTCATCAAGCCCCTTGAATCGGCGGTAATTTTAGAAGGCGAAAATTAAATAAAATTATTTTATTATGTCTTTAACAGGTCTGTTGATTTTGTTATTAATCGCAGCTATCTGCGGGGGAATCGGTCAAAGTATTGCCGGCTATTCCCTGGGAGGCTGTCTTGTCTCTATTGTGGTCGGATTTATCGGGGCTTTTATCGGGAAATGGATTGCCGCTGAAATGGGGCTTACGCTGATGCTGCCGGTCGAAATCGACGGGGAAACGTTTCCCATTATCTGGTCTATTATCGGGGCGGCGCTCTTTACGATTGTTATCGGATTGATTACGCGGGGACGCAGCCCCCGGGTTTAAGTTACTCGGGAGCGGAAAAATCCTGGTTGTACGGGTTGTCTGAAAATCCGGGCGTTACTTTAACAAAGCCGTGGCTGGTGGCGTTGTGGCATGAGTTGCAGGAATCAACCATCTCGATGGTCTTTTCCCGCGCTTCGTCCCAGTCCCTGTTGGCCAGCGCTGTTTCTACCGGTTCGATGGCGGGGTCAAAAAAGAGCCTCATAAAGCGGGCAATGTCATATCCCTCATAGCCCGGAATGTTTTCCTTGATGCCGTCGGCCGCAGCGCGGACCTCGTGGAAGTAGAACGTCGCCAGTTCATGGTTTTCGGCCTCCAGCGCCAGCGCATATTTATGCGTATAGTACTGAAGCTGTCCCATGGCATCGGCCAGCTCCGGCGTATCCTCGCGTGCTTTCTGCACCGCCTGTTCCTCCTGCTGCTCTTCCTCATCCGGGGATTCGTTTGTCTGCGTGTTGCACTGAATGATCAGTACCGAGGCCAATAAAAGGCTTAAAATGGTAAAAATAGGCGTCCTGCCGCTCCCAACCTTGTTCATGATTTTCTTGCTGTTTTCCTTATTTAAAATGAGTCTAAGTATAGCAAAAAATCACAACAATGTGGAACAGGTTTGTGAATTTAGCGGGAAAGAGGATGTGGGTTTATCGCTAAACACACAACACGGCTCAATTTCTGTCTCTTGTTCTCAAAACACTGCCTCAAAACAGCCGCGCG
>NZ_JBEPWZ010000287.1:0-3776 GCF_041642155.1 Fodinibius sp. | reverse complement strand
TAATAAAAGGACGAAAATAAAAAAACAGTTCCCCCTAAAGCTACCGGCTTAAAACCGGTAGCAGTCTATATATCCTAAAAGCGATATTGGGGGAACTCTCTCTCATTGATATAATTCAATCTAGGAATAGTATTTTGTAAAAAGATAGAAAATAGGAGAAATGAGAATGTCCTGATTATTTTAAAGTCAATGAATCAGGATATATTCTTGTGCTTTTCCCTGTATTCGGTCGGGGTTATATCGGTGTACTTTTTGAAAGCGGAATAAAAAGCCGACTTTGAGTTAAACCCCGATTCCAACCCTATTGCCGTGATGGTATAGTTGGTAAAATCCGGATGGACCAAACAGCTTTTTGCTTCTTCCACCCGGTAGCGGTTTATAAAGTCGGGGAAACTGCAGCCGCTCAGACTATTGATCAATTGAGAAAGGTAGTTGGTGCTGATGTTCAGCTGTTCGGCAACGGAAGAAAGGCTCAGATTTTCGTCCATATATATCTTTTCCTTTTCTACAAGATAACGAAACTGCTTGTAGTAGGCATTGTCATTGGTAAAACTGTCCTTCTTGTTTTGGATTATATGAGCCAGTTTCTTTACGGTAAGCTGAGCTATCAACTCAAAGAGAAACAAGTGATTGATGGTATAGAACGCTTTTTCTGAATGCTCGGAGTCGATAACTCCAATGACTTCATTATCAATTAGCAGGGGAACGGTTACTTCCGAACCTCTTTGCACATCATCCAGAATATAACGAGGATCCTGTGTTACATCGGGTATGATTTCCGGCTCGCCCGAGGCCGCCACATGGCCTACAATCCCTTTACCGAGCGGTATCGTGATAGGGTTTAATATTTTTCTTTCCCCCCTGTCTTTATTCCCATAAGCCGCTTTTTGAATCAGCAGCTCTTTATCCCGGTCCAGTAAATAAATCACACAATCTTCCAAATCCAGCTGGGAAATGCAGTTTTCCGTAATATCCCACAATACATCCTCTTTTTTGGTCTTGTCAAATAATGAAGTGGCAAAATAGCTTAATATGGAAATAACATAGACCTGGCTGTCATCAATATTAGCCAGATCCTTTTCAGAAAACACCTTTTTTAAACCGAGTATCCGGTAATCTGTCTTTTCCATATAATCTGGAATCCGGTTAGAAATCTGAATATGTGCAAAAAGATATAAATATATAGGTAAGTTTACTACTTACATTTTAGATGGTGCGTCAATCCACTGGTATTAACCCTGAATACCTGTGAAATAAGGTTGTCAATTATGCCTTTTATATTAAAACAACGTGTTGTGTGGTTAACTGACCTGAGAGCGTGTAACGGGATTAACTCCTGACAGCGTCTACCAAAACAATAGGTACAAGTCTTTTGGATAAGGAAGGATTTGGAAATTAACCGTCCAACCAGTTAAAATAAGTAATAGGGACATTAATCCTAATTTTGTAAAAGGGTCAGATATGATGGAAAGGACTGAACGCGCATTCTCCATAATTACTCCCGTGAATTTTTAGAGTACTGGTCGGTTCATCGCCGACTTACCCGTCGCGTCCGGAAGCCAGGTACCCTGTGAAATCATCGAGAAGCATTGTAAACGTTCTGTTAAAAATCATTGTTGAAATTAGGTAACTTCAAGAGGACGTTGAAAAACCGGTCCCGAATCATCGGGAAAGGCTCAGGCCAGAGGTAGGTTGGAGTCTTAACATTAAGCCCATGTGGTGAGGATTTCAACCGGCCGATAACGACGGCATTGGACAAAAGAACGGTTTTGCAAAGTTCTCTTCGTCATATTAAAGTTCTCTGTGCCCGGAAAGAATCGGAGCCTTGAATCCATAATCTCCATGGTCCTGAATGAATGATCGTAGCTGAATTTTTTGTCAAATGTCTTGAAACAGAAGGGGTTACTCATATCTTCGGGGTCCCGGGCGAAGAAAACGAGGCGTTACTCTTTGCGTTGGATTCTTCTTCCATCGAATTTGTACCGTGCCGCCACGAACAGGGGGCCGCTTTTATTGCGAATGTGTGGGGACGGCTGACCGGAGAAGCGGGCGTATGTCTTTCCACTCTGGGACCGGGGGCGACAAACCTGATCACCGGCGTGGCCGATGCCAACCTCGACAAGGCCCCGCTGGTTGCCATCACAGCCCAGGGAGGACTCGACCGTCTGCACAACGAAAGCCACCAGATGGTTGATGTGGTGAACATGTTCCGGCCCATTACCAAGTGGAACGGGAACATCCCTTCCCCCAAGGTGGTCGCCGAAGTGGTACGGAAAGCCTTTAAAATTGCCGGGATGGAAAAACCCGGGGCTACCCATATTGAACTGTCCGAGGATGTTGCCGGTCAGGAAATATCCTCGGACTTCATACCCATTAAGCCGGGAGTATCTCGCAGGCCCGGTTCCGATTACAAGGCCATTCGTAACACACTCAAGCTGCTACAGGAAGCCCGGAAACCCCTGGTATTGGCCGGTAACGGGGCCATTCGAAAACTGGCCAGCAAGCATTTGACCGAATTTGCGATCCGTCATAATATCCCGGTCGTTTCCACCTTTATGGGAAAAGGAGCGGTATCCGACCGGCTCGGTCAATCCCTGTTCAGTATCGGTCTGGGTTTTAAAGATTATGTGATCAAAGCCGTTGAGCAGGCTGATCTTGTACTTGCCATCGGCTATGATATTGCCGAATATCCGCCGCAAGAATGGAATCCCGGCGGCGACAAATCAATCATACACATCGATTTCGATCCGGCTGAAGTCTATACGCATTACAACCCAAAGGTTGAAGTAACCGGTGATATCTCCGGTGCCCTGTGGGAGCTGAACGAGCAGTTAAATGACTCAGATCTTGAATTTACCAACTGGTACGAACCGTTTCGAAAACGAATCAAGGAGGATATTCACAGTTACCGACTGCAGGAGGGGGAACCGTTCACCGTACCCGGCGTTCTGCTCGAGTTGAGAGATAATCTTAATGACGGTGCTCTTCTGATCAGTGATGTGGGGACCCACAAGATGTGGGTGGCTCGGAATTATCCGACCTATTGCCCAAACGGATGCATTATCAGCAATGGTCTTGCCAGTATGGGCATTGCACTGCCGGGCGGTATCGCCGCCGGTTTGCTCAATAAGAGCAGGCAAATTGTATCGGTTATGGGCGACGGAGGCTTTATGATGAACAGCCAGGAGCTTGAGACGGCCAAACGGCTTGGGGTCGGTTATATCAATATTGTCTTTAACGATAACGATTACGGCCTGATTAGCTGGAAACAGTTCCAGCACCGGCAGCGATCGGTCAGCACAGGCATACAGAACCCTGATTTTGAGAAATATGCGAAATCATTTGGCATTCAGGGTTACAAACCCGCAAATCTGAGCGAGCTGCGATCAACGCTGAAACAGGCTGTAGAACATAAGGAATTGTGCCTGATCGAGGTCCCCATATCCACCCATGTTAACAATGAATTAACCGAGAAACTTAAAAACTGGTGGAAGAGCCACTAAGGCCTCCAAACCCCAAATCCACGTATTATTATGTTCAAAGACCAGTTGAACAGAGGGATCAGCCGGTATTTTCTGTTTGTATGATTGGCATTCAGGATCCTATTCCACAATCCAGATGGGTTCTATAAAGAATTGCAGTTCTTCTGAGGGTGCGTATATGCATAATTGAAACGGGTGTTCTCCTTTATTCTGATTGAGTGCCCCATTCGGCTTTTCGATTCAGCATTCGACATAACGAAGTGTCTTTTTGTGTTTATAGTCATAATCTAATGG
>NZ_JBEPWZ010000286.1:0-3805 GCF_041642155.1 Fodinibius sp. | reverse complement strand
TTATCCGTACAGGATAAAAAATATTGGCAATGATATTGGAAATCAATGAATAGCACCCGTATTTGTACAGGCGTCGTGTCTCGCTTTCCGGAGCACAGAATAACATAAAGCGAACTTATATTAAAGGTCCTAGCGGAAGTTTTTGGATTCTGACTTGCAACTTATTTGTGCAATGCTTTTTATGGTTCGCTGACAAATAAAAATAACATTTCAAAATGTGAATTGATGGACTAAGACTTGTATCTTTGAGGCTCTTTTAAATAGATAAACAGGTTATAAAGAATGATTGCTGCGGGAAAGTGAGTAAAAAGTGATATATTTACTGCTTTCTTAAAGCTAACTGAGTATGTACAACGGTTTTTATGAGTAAACGGTTTGAAGAAGTCAAAAAACTTAATTTCTCGAAATTAGAGGTCGAGACCCTCAAGTGGTGGAAAGACCAGAATATTTTTGAGAAAAGTCTTACTACCCGCGAAGAGGGTATTCCCTTTACGTTTTATGAGGGACCGCCCACGGCGAATGGGAGGCCGGGCATTCATCACGTGATGGCCCGGACGGTCAAAGATATGTTCTGCCGCTATAAAACCCTGAAAGGGTATCGGGTAGAGCGCAAGGGAGGCTGGGATACCCACGGGCTCCCGGTGGAAATTGAGGTAGAGAAAGAACTGGGCCTGGAAGGGCGTGCGCAGGTAGAAGAGTACGGGGTAGCCGAGTATAACAAAAAGTGCCGGAAGAGTGTCCTTAAGTACAAGGATCTGTGGGACAAGCTAACCGATCGCATGGCCTACTGGGTAGACCTGGATGATCCCTACATTACGTTCGAGAACGATTATATCGAATCGGTCTGGTGGGCTTTTAAGACGCTTTACGAGAAAGGGCTGGTCTACAAGGGATACAAAATACAGTGGTACTCACCCGGCAGCGGAACGGTGCTTTCCTCGCATGAGGTGAGTTTGGGGTATGAGGAGACACAGGATCCCTCTATTTTTGTGAAATTCAAGGTCGAGATGGCCGAAGATGTGTATTTCCTGGCCTGGACGACCACCCCGTGGACCATTATCTCGAATATGGCGCTGGCCGTGAACCCGGTGCTGGATTATGCCAAGATCAGGCTTTCCGAAGGCGACCGCACCGAATATTATATCATGGCCAAAGATTGCATTGATGAGATTATCGATCACGACTATGAGATCGTTGAAGAGTATAAAGGAGAAAAGCTGGTCGGGTGGACGTATGACCCGGTGTTTGATTATGCGCTGGAAGAATACGATAAATCCGAGGCCTGGCGCGTCATCCCCGCAGATTATGTGACCACCGAAGAGGGGACGGGCGTGGTGCATACGGCCCCGGCATTTGGGGCGGATGACTATGAGACCGCCCAAAAGAACGACATCCCGATGTTTAATCCCATCGACGAGGATGGCAGGTTTACGGATGCGGCGCCCGAATTTGAAGGAGAGTGGTTTAAGGATGCCGACAAGGGCATCGCCCGGGCCATCAAGGATAAATACCTGATGTACAAACACGAGACGTACGTGCACAACTACCCGTTTGACTGGAGGAAAGGGACGCCGTTGATGTCCTACCCGGTGGAATCGTGGTTTGTGGAAACCACCGAAGTGAAAGATAAGATGGTCAGTTCGAACAAGAAGATTAACTGGAAACCCGAGAGTACGGGGACCGGGCGTTTTGGGACCTGGCTCGAAAATAATGTGGATTGGGCCGTTTCGCGCCAGCGTTACTGGGGATCCCCGATCCCTATCTGGGTGAGCGATGAAGACCCCGATTACATGGAAGTCGTCGGTAGCATTGAAGAGCTGAAAAAGAAGGCCGGCTTGTCCGATGATGAAGAGATCGACCTGCACCGGCCCTATATTGACGATATTACGTGGAAAGGTCCCAACGGGGGCACGATGCAGCGGATACCGGATCTGCTGGATGTCTGGTTCGATTCCGGGTCTATGCCCTTTGCCCAGTGGCACTACCCGTTTGAGAATAAGGATAAATTCAAGAAAAACTTTCCGGCCGACTTTATTGCCGAGGGCGTGGACCAGACGCGCGGCTGGTTTTATACGCTGCACGCCCTGGGGACTATGCTCTTCGACCAGCCCGCCTATAAGAATGTGGTGGCCAATGGACTGGTGCTGGATGAAAACGGCAATAAGATGAGCAAGTCGAAAGGCAATGCCGTTGAGCCCTTCGAGGTGATCCAGGAATATGGAGCCGATACCGTGCGATGGTATATGATGAGCAACTCATCGCCGTGGGAGAACCTCAAATTCAGCGAGAATGGCCTGCGGGAAACCCAGCGCAAGTTTTTTAATACGATTGTCAATACCTATTCCTTCTTCGCCATGTATGCGAATATCGATGAGTTTACCTACTCCGGGAAGACCATCCCGGCAGGAGATCGCCTGGAGATGGATCGCTGGGTTATTTCGCGTCTCAATACGACGGTCAAGCTGGTGGATGAGTTCCTGGATGATTATGAGCCTACAAAGGCGGCCCGGGCTATTGAACAGTTTGTGGAGGAGCTCAGCAACTGGTACGTGCGCCGAAATCGTCGTCGATTCTGGAAAGAAGGAAAAAGCCTGGACAAAGCGGCGGCCTACCAGACGCTCTATGAGTGTCTGGTGGATTTGGCTAAGCTGATCAGTCCCATTGCACCTTTTCTGGGCGAATGGCTGTACCAACGCTTAAACAGCGTAACCGAACAGGATGAGGAATCGGTTCATATTTCCTTTTATCCCACGGTGGAAGAAACGGCGATTGACAAACAGCTGGAACACCGGATGGAGCTGGCACAGCAGATCTCGTCGATGGTGCTGAGCCTGCGCAATAAGATTGAGATCAACGTCCGACAGCCCCTGGAGCGCATCATCCTTCCTATTGAAGGCGAAAGCGAACGTCAGGCGGTGGAAGCAGTCAAAGATATTATTTTGGATGAAGTCAATGTAAAAGCGATCCAGTTTGTAGATGACGACTCCGGCATTGTTCATAAGACGGCCAAGCCCAACTATGCCAAGCTGGGCAGCAGGCTGGGCCCCAAAATGAAGCCGGTGGCTGCCAAAGTAAACGAACTGACGACAGAAGAGATCAGCGAATTTGAGGAAACCGGATCTATTGAACTGGACCTCGGGGAGGAAGGCACTGTTCAGCTGGGCGATGACGCTCTTGAGATTAACCGGACCGGACTCGAGGGCTGGTCGGTAGAAACGGAGAAGGGCCTGAGCGTAGCACTGGATACAGAGCTGAGTCCTGAGCTGGTTCAGGAAGGATTGGCACGTGAGTTCGTCAACCGGATACAGAATATGCGCAAAGAGGCTGACTTTGAGATTGTTGACCGTATTACCATTGGTTTTGAAGGTTCTGACCAGCTGGAAGAAGCCGTGGGATCGATGAAGGAGTATATCAAAAGCGAAACACTTGCTGAAGAGATTATACGGCATAAACTTGAGGTATCAGATTTTGTGAAAACATGGGAAATCGGTGAAGAGAAATCGACCATTTCCATCAGAAGAAACCCTAATTAAGAAAATAAGTGGCTGTTATGGCATCTGAAAACAATGAAAATGAGGAGCGAGTGACCCCCTATTCCGACGAGGAGTTAGAATATTTCAGGGAGATTATTGAAAAGAAACGCAGGGAAGCTCAGAATGAACTTGAATCACTACAAAGTTCGCTGCGTGATAGTATGGAAAATGCCAATGACGAGTCGGCCTATTCTTTTCATATGGCTGATGCGGGAACAGATGCGCAGGAGCGGGAAAAGACGTATATGCTGTTCAACCGGACCAAGAAGTTT
>NZ_JBEPWZ010000285.1:0-3810 GCF_041642155.1 Fodinibius sp. | reverse complement strand
AATTTTATTGGAGGTCTTGGGACGTTGAGTACACTTTCTGCCGAAGCTGCCTGGGAGCAGTGCCTGGATATTATTCAAGACAATATTAGCTATCAAAAGTATAAGTCATGGTTTGAACCTATTGATCCCGTTAAGCTTAAAGATAACACCCTGACCATCGAAGTTCCCAGCCAATTTTGGTACGAATGGCTGGAGGAACATTATTATGGAATGTTGCGGTCAACACTGGCTAAAGTATTGGGTGAAAATGGCAAGCTGGAATATTCGGTAGTGCTGGAGAAATCCGATAATGAAACCAATAATCGGTCGGTGCGCCTTCCGCAGCGCCCCATGCCCCCCGATAGCAATCAAAATGAAAATATGAGCGGCTATTCCGAATACAGCCCCGGCAAGATCGAGAATCCTTTTGTCATTCCCGGCATCCGGAAAGCCAAAATTGATTCTAATCTCAACAGCAATTACGTTTTTGATCGATACATTGAAGGCGACTGTAACCGCCTCGCCCGCTCGGCTGCCATGGCCATTGCTGAAAACCCGGGTAGCAACTCCTTTAATCCTTTCTTTATATATGGCGGCACCGGCCTGGGCAAAACGCATCTCATCCAAAGTATCGGCAACATGGCCAAGCAGGAATATGGCAACGAACTGGCTGTTTTGTATATCTCTTCGGAAAGTTTTACGAATGAATTTGTGCAGGCCATCCGCAACAACCGCGCCAGTGAATTTACCATGTTCTACCGGCAGATTGACGTATTAATCGTGGATGATATCCAGTTTTTCAGCGGCAAGGAGAAGACACAGGAAGAGTTCTTTCATATCTTTAACGCCCTGCACCAGGATGGAAAGCAGATTGTACTGAGCAGCGATCGTGCGCCGCGGGAGATTCCCGATATTGAAGAGCGGCTCATTTCCCGCTTTAGCTGGGGGCTCAGTGCCGACCTGCAGATCCCGGAATATGAAACCCGGTACGCTATCCTGGAGCGCAAAGCGAATGACAACGGCATAGAGCTCTCGCCCGATGTGCTTGAATTCATCGCCCACAATTTCAAATCGAATGTACGCGACCTTGAAGGCGCGATCATCAAGCTGCTGGCGTTTGCATCGCTGCAGCATGTGGATGAAATAGAGCCCCAGATGGCCAAGCGGGTATTGAAAGACATGATCAAGGAATCACATACCTCTATCTCTATTGAGCAGATTCAAAACTACGTGTGCGATTATTTTGGCATCGATACCAATAAAGTCCGCGAAAAGACCCGAAAACAGGAAATCGTTGAGGCCCGGCAGATTGCCATGTATCTCTCCAAACAGTTTACCGACTCCAGCCTCAAAACCATCGGCCTTCACTTCGGGGGACGCGATCACTCAACGGTAATCCATGCGATCTCTACGGTGGAAGAACGCATGCAAACCACGGCCAAGCATAAACGAATGGTCGATGAACTGTACCAAAAAATTGAAATGGCCACCCTTTAATCTCTCATGGCTACCCTGACCCTTAAAAGCCTCTGTTTTAAAGCTTATCACGGATTTTATGAGGAGGAACGCCGGCAGGGAAATCGCTTTGAAGTCGACCTTACCTTTACGGCCGGTCTCCGCCCGGCCGGCGACAGTGACCGCCTTGAAGATACCATCGACTACCAAAAAGCGGCGGACATCGTTCAAAAAGTGATGGAGGGCCCCTCTCAAAAGCTCATCGAAAGCCTCACCAAACGTATTGGCGACCAGCTTTTTGAGTCGTTCCCGAAAGCGGAACGGCTACAGGTATCCGTCCGAAAACTTGCCCCCCCGATCGACGTAGAAACCGCGTATTCCGAAACCCGCATGTCATGGCGACGGTCGTTGTAGCAGTTGGTTCTAATATGGGAAATCGCCGCCGACACCTGTCGGATGCCAGGTCCTTTTTACGGGCCCTGTCCGAAACAACCCTCACTGCCTCTTCCGTCTACATCACCGAGCCCATTGGTCCCGCCACCCGCGACTTTTATAATGCGGTCATTAAGCTGACCACCGATATCGAACCCGCATCGCTTATTAAAACATTCAAAACGTTTGAAACCAGACACGGGCGATCGCCCGAGCATCCCCGCTGGAGCGCCCGCACCATCGATCTGGATATTATTTCATATGGTGACTTGGTGATTCAAACGGATAACCTTATTATTCCCCACCCGGAATATCACAAGCGTTTATTTGTACTGGAACCGCTCCGGGAAATCCTACCCGGATGGAAGGATCCGAAGACCGGCTGTTCCATGGACGAGCTCCTTGCGGAAGCCCCCGGTATGCGAATTAAAAAAACGGATTTACGTTGGTAAATAGATATGGCGAACCAATTCGAATTTATTGCAGTTGAAGGGGTTATCGGGGCCGGTAAAACCTCCCTGGCTAAATTGCTATCCGAGCGGAACAGTGCCCGCCTGGTGTTGGAACAGTTCAAGGACAACCCTTTCCTGCCCAAATTTTATGAAGATCGCGAACGTTACGCCTTCCCTACCCAGATGGCGTTTTTAGCCAGCCGCTTTAAGCAGCAGCAGGATATGCTGAGCAAAGACCTGTTCCACCAGATGACGATCTCCGATTATATCTTTGAAAAAGATCGGATCTTTGCCCGGCTGAACCTGGAAGACGATGAACTGGCCCTTTATGATTCTATCTTTGATATTATGACCGGCATATCGGCCAAACCCGACCTGGTTATCTACCTGCAATCGTCCGTGGAGCGGCTGATGGAAAATATCCGCCAGCGTGATCGCGACTACGAACGCAATATTACCCGAACCTACCTGGAAGAACTGAGCGAATCGTACAACCATTTCTTTTATCATTACAATAAATCACCGCTGATGATCATTAACACATCAGAGATTGATTTCGTAAGTAATAAAAAACACTTAGATTATATAGAAGAACAGATCTTCGAACAGCCTATACGCACTAATACACATATTCATATTATCCCTGACTAACCGTAATGATACGTACACTTTTATTTTTAGTACTGATGTACCTGCTTATCAAGGTCATCAGCCGACTTTTTTTAAACTCTGGATCCGGTAACAACCCCAAAAACGGCAGCTTTTTCTATCGGACCTTTCGCCAGTTTCAACAGGGACAGCAACAGCAGCGTCAACAGCGGAATCCCACCCACGACGCAGACCGTTTTGAAGAGATTGAAGAAGCGGAATACGAGGACATCACCGAAGATGATCCCTCATCTGCCAAATCGTCTGATTAACGCCTTAACTTTGCTTATCTTACAGGCAGGCTACAGCTTATTTAACGGAAACAGCTAAAACTACATTTAACTTGAAAGCAGCTATTTCGCATGAACTTTGAAGAACAATTAGAAGAAGGACTCTCTCTGCTCCACGAAGGGGATTACGACCACGCACTGGATATCTCCTACCAGCTCCAGAAAATGGAGCCGGAATCGGCCGACGGGTACCATTTGGAAGGGATGGTATTTCAGAAGCTCAACCAGTGGGAAAAAAGCATCGAAGCTCTCGACAAAGCCATCAATCTTGAACAGGAAAAAAGTGGTTATTACAACCTGCGTGGCTTTGCCCACCTGCAGCTGGAAAATCTGGATGAAGCCAAGTACGATTTTGACAAGGCGATCGACCTGGACGACTCGCCCGCGGCGCACCGAAATCTCGTTCTTTATATGATTATGAGCGATGAGGGCAATGAGGCCATCAGCTACCTGCTTGACCGCATCCGGAATAACCCGAAGGATGTGGAGAACTGGATTCTGATGGGCGATCTTATGCAGCGCGCCGGGCAGGGGGCCAAAGCCCGCACCTACTA
>NZ_JBEPWZ010000284.1:0-3833 GCF_041642155.1 Fodinibius sp. | reverse complement strand
CGACGCTCTTCCGATCTCGGCCAAACGAACGGTTTAGTCAAATCTTCTATAAGTTTAATTTAACAAACCCTATTTATGAGTCACGATCTGCACCCTACAAGTATTGAAGTTTCCAACGGCGAAGGGATTCTGGAAATTGACTGGAGTGATGGACATCATTCGGAGTATTCGTTGTTCGGACTTCGGAAAAATTGTCCCTGTGTATTATGTCGCGGGGGACACGGGAGCATGAATACCTTTGATCGTTCGCTCTTTTTCGTAGAACCCACCCGACATGTCGAGATTGAGGATATCAAACAGGTCGGAAACCACGCGATTAAGATCTTCTGGAACGACGGCCACAGCAACGGCATGTACCAGTGGGAGTCGCTGTGGGCAATGTGTCCCTGCAAACAGTGCTACCCCGAACAGGAGTGAAATCTTGTTCACTTCGGGTTGGTTGCCCACACGCTGGTTTCCGTGATAAAGCCGCGGTCCGCCAGGGAAAGCATGCTGCAGATCGTTTGGGCGATATCATCGGCGATGAGTTTGGTTTCGTTGAATGCCCGCTGGCCCTGACCGGCATTTTCAGAAAAGCGGGTCTGCACTTCACTGGGATTAATCTGCATGACCCGAATATTATGGGGACGCAGTTCCGCCCTCCAGCACTCGGTCATGCCGCTCATCGCAAATTTACTGGCAACATAGGCCGTCCCCCCTTCAAAGCCTCTCTTGCCTGCCGAAGAGGAGACATTGATGATATTGCCATAGTCTTTTTTGATAAAGTGCTTGGCTGATTCCCTCGCCACCATCATCGCACCAAGGGTATTCGTTTTGAGCTGATTTTCCATATCCGTAGCCGGGAGGTTCACCAGTTTTGAGAACTCACCGTATCCCGCATTATTGATGAGGACGTTATAGTCATCCAGTTCTCTGACGGTTTTTTCAACCAGATCGATCACTTCACTTTCTTTTTGCACGTCGCAGGGCACAGGCAGGGCCCCGATCTCTTCTGCGGCCACCTGCAACCGTTCGGTATTCCTTGCGGCGATCACGGCCTTTCCGCCGCCCTCAATAATGGCCTGGGCCGTTGCTTTCCCAATGCCCGAGCTTCCACCGGTTATCAATGCATTAATTTCAGAGAGGTTCATAAATAATACGTTTTAAAATTAGGAATAATAAGGTAGTTATATGGGTGTCATGTTACGTTATATCTTATAAGGCATTTATCCGTTAATAAGTTTCATCGCCGCCTGCTGGAGAAGTCCCCATGCCTTT
Organism: Fodinibius sp.; assembly: GCF_041642155.1. Lineage (NCBI taxonomy): Bacteria > Pseudomonadati > Balneolota > Balneolia > Balneolales > Balneolaceae > Fodinibius > Fodinibius sp. Next base: position 2,576 of record NZ_JBEPWZ010000284.1, on the reverse strand, counting down.
TCAACATGTCGTTCCTGTACATTCGTGCTGCCGATCACCATGCGGATAGTGTATTTCCCGTCAAGTTTCGTATGCGTAAGAAAAAGCTTGCCACTTTCCTGAATTTGATCAAGCAGTTGCTTATTTAATTCGTTTAGTTTTTGCTCATCCGAAATATGCGGCGGCTGGAAACGAAAACATATGGTGTTCAGCGGTACGGGGGCCAGGATTTTAAAATCCCGGTGGTTGCTGATTCTTTTTTTAAGATCCTGTGCCAGGGAAATATGATGCCTCACTTTTTGCTGCAGTCCTTCCCGCCCAAAGCTCCGCAACACAAACCAGAGTTTTAGCGCCCGGAAGCGACGTCCCAGTGGAATACCCCAGTCGCGATAATTCTTAACCCGTTGGTCCTCGGGTGTTTTCAGGTATTCAGGCATTATTTCAAATGTTCGGACCAGCAGGTTCTCATCCTGAACAAAAAAGGCCGAGCAGTCAAAGTTGGTAAACATCCACTTATGCGGATTAAATACAAAAGAGTCGGCATGCACCATGCCCTCACTCATCCACCGCATTTCGGGCAAGAGAAGGGCGGTACCCGCATAGGCCGCATCTACATGGAGGGAAACATCATACTTGGAGCAGATGTCCCCGATTTCTTTTAGCGGGTCCATCGCGGTGGAACCCGTAGTGCCGAGGGTGGCCACTACGGCCGCCGGTTGGTATCCGGCTTGAAGGTCATTTCGGAGGGCTGTTTCCAACGCCCCGGCTTTCAGTGCATAATGCTCGTCCACCGCAATTAATCGGAGATTATCTCGACCTATACCTGCGATTTTTATATCTTTCTCGATGGAGGAATGTGTTTCGGAAGAACAGTATACCGTGAGATTTTCATCGCCTGTAAATCCCTTATTATTAATAGCGAACCCTGTAGCACGCTCTCGGGCCATCAACAGGGCACAGAGGGTGGAAGTAGAAGCTGTACTTTGTATAACTCCGGTAAAGGAATCGGGCAGGGCGATAAGCTTGCGCATCCATGTCATTGCCCGTTCTTCGAGCTCGGTAGCCGCGGGAGAGGTCAGCCAGCTCATGCATTGTGCACCCAGGGTGGCCGTCAGCATTTCCGCCAGTACCGAGGGATAGCTGTTGTTGGCGGGAAAATAGCCCATGAAATTCGGACTTTGCCAGTGGGTCATCCCGGGCAGGATGATTTTTTTAAAGTCTTCAAAAAGAGCATCAAATGCTTCTCCCTGTTCAGGGGCCGTTTCCGCTAGCTGCTCTAAAATATCACCGGGATGAACGTCAGGCTTTACCGGGTAATCTTCGACCTCTTCGAAATAGTCCGCCATCCAGTCGACCAACTGGTGAGCGTGCTTGCGAAATTCCTCATTATCCATCTTCTTATGGTCACTTAGGTATGCAGTTACTTGAGAAACTATATAACATGTTGAATGATAGAAGCCAAATTTCTTACACTGGATTATGAAGTATAAATCGAAAGTTGAAATGGAAGAGTTAAGTCTGTGATATGCCGGATAATCCGCTGGACTTTTATAAATGCATTGATCCTTTGGAGGCGAAACAACTTCAGAAGCGGTTGCGGGAGAAGATATCCCTGGAGCCACTGGATAAGCCGCCACAACTGGTAGCGGGGGCGGATATTTCCTTTGACCGCGGGTCGGACGTCATGCATGCGGCGATCGTGGTTGTTGACCTGCGGGATATGCAGCCTAAGATCCTCTCACTGGCCTCCGACAGAACGAGCTTTCCCTATATTCCGGGTCTGTTGGCTTTCCGCGAACTGCCCGTATTGTGGAAGGCCTGGCACCAGCTTGATGCGAAGCCGGATGCACTGATATTGGACGGGCACGGCCTGGCACATCCGCGGCGGATGGGGATTGCCACGCATTTTGGCATTGAAATTGATCACCCGACGATGGGAACCGCCAAAAACATCTTAACCGGTTCCCACAGCAAGCTGGCACCGGAGAAAGGAGCTTCGGCCGATCTGATGGATGAAGGAGAAAAAATAGGGATCGCATTGCGGAGCCGGATGAATGTCAATCCCATTTATGTCTCGCCGGGACACATGCTCTCTTTTGGGGACGCCTACTCGTTGGCTATGAGAACACTGACGAAATACAAGCTGCCGCGGACGACGAGACTGGCCCACCAGTGGGCCAATAAGCTGCGGAGGGGAGAGGCCCGGGAAGGGGTAATGACTGTGGGCGGCAGGCCGTTGCTGTAAGCTGTAAACGGCAGCCAGGGGTAAAAAGCTGCTGGTGGTTTTGTCTTTCTACTACCAGGGATAAATGGTAGTTATTAGAATTGGTTACTGGTCTGCGGACGCCTTAACCTCAACCTTTCATTGCTTAGCTTCATCTAATGCCCGTACCTTATGACTAACCACCGCCCGCGGACAACTTTTTTAAGGCCGATTCTGCTGCGTGGTAGCCACACATGCCGTGAACGCCCCCGCCGGGGGGCGTGGAGGAAGAGCATATGTAATAATGAGTGCCGGGGATGCGGTAGGGGTTAAACAGGCCCGCGGGACGCGTAAACAGCTGCGTGATGTCCTGCTTCCCCCCGTTGATGTCTCC